>NZ_JAGHZN010000014.1:0-100494 GCF_017746735.1 Roseofilum sp. Guam
AAACTCAAGCATCTGTATCCTGTTTTTGAGATGGATGACGAGTTCGATTCTATTGCCTCATTTTAGCTGTGTCAAGGCAGTAGGGTGCGTTCTTAACGCACCCTCAAGAACGCCTTATCCCCCAAAGCCTTGACCGCGATGGTTTGAGGTTAGAGTTAAACAATTATTCAACTGGGAAAGCAGTGTTTCTTTGTCCAAATCTTGACCAATTAACACAAGCTGGTTTTTCGGTTCCCCTTTCCATTCTTTATCGTCGAGCGTAAACCGTTTACCACTCAGGTGGAAGATATGGCACATGGGGCTTTCTTCAAACCAGAGAATCCCCTTAGCGCGAAAAATATTTGCGGGTAACTGGTGATCGAGAAACTTTTGAAACTTCTTAATCGAAAAGGGGCGATCGCTCTGAAATGAAATCGACATAAATCCATCATTTTCCAAATGGTGAGAATGATGGTGATCATGATCGTGATGCTGGTGATGTTCATGATCGTGATCGTGATGGTGGTGATGCTCATGATCGTGATCGTGATGGTGATGATCATGATCGTGGTGATGACCATGATCGGCTTCTTCTTCAAAATATTTATCGGACTCAAATAAACCCACACTCAAAACCAATGGTAAAGACACCTCACTATTTACTGTCTTTAAAATCCGAGCATCGGGCTTAATATCGCGGATTTTCACCTCTACAAGATCTACATGCGCTTCATCAACCAGATCCGTCTTATTCAACAGAATAATATCCCCATAAGCAATCTGACTATAGGCTGCTTCTGAATTAAACAAATCCAAGCTAAAATTCTCCGAATCCACCAGTGTGACAATCGAATCTAGACGGGTTAGATCTCGTAATTCCGTACCCAAAAATGTGAGTGCTACTGGAAGCGGATCGGCGACTCCTGTTGTTTCTACCACCAAATAATCTAAGTTTTGTTGGCGTTCTAGGACACGATAAACGGCATCAGCCAACTCATTATTAATGGTGCAGCAAATACAACCATTACTCAACTCCACCATATCTTCACCAGTGGAAACAATTAGCTCATTATCAATGCCTATTTCGCCAAACTCATTGACAAGAACAGCCGTTTTTACGCCCTGTTGGTTACTGAGAATATGATTAAGCAGGGTTGTTTTCCCACTTCCGAGGAACCCCGTGATGATGGTTACGGGTAAAGGAGGTAAAGCGGTGTCTTGCTGTTCAGATGGGTTGGAGGTTACTGCTGAGGTCATAATGGTACTGTGCAAACGAGTCTCAATTTGTCTATTATCACCCATAAATAGGGAATTGGGCGATCGCCCGACCAATCCAGTCGATCTGAGTTATCAGTCAAGGGGACAATAAGATATAATTAATACCCATAAGATTGACAGACTAGCTAAGTACGGATACGGTGGAGAAGCAAAGTAAACCGCGATCGCCACTCAAGCAGACAGAATGATTACAGATTAAGCGATCGCCGTTGAGTCATTGGCGGCGATTAAGATGTCTAAAAAAGCGGTTCATTCCATTACAGAAAAAATTAAGTTTTCCGGTCTTTTGATGGTATCACCTGTGATTAATTTGATTGCAGAATCAGTAGTTTTATATTCTTTAGAAGCATATCAGGGAATTAGTATGATGACGGCTAAAGATTTTTAGCAAAGATATTTTGAAAGTAATTAAGGGTGACAACCGTATGAGAGCTTCTAGAGGTAAAGCTTTTGAAGATCGCCCCACCATAGCGAGTCAACTGGATTGAGGACAGTTTAGCTAAAAAAAATTTCCCACTCTTCCGGATTCAGAAGAGCCAGCTAGGGATAGTGGTATGGTAGATGCACCCTGATGATTCCCCTTGGCTCCCCCGCTAAGGGGTTTTTTTTGAGATGGAGGGGGGGAATGGAGGATCGGGAGACGCGGAGATTCCTCATTACCAAATTACCAATTACCAATTATCGATTACCCATTACAGTGGCATCATGTTAGAGTGATGGCATAAAATCAGTGCAACCCATTGAGCCAACAAGATTAAACGAACCCTCTGCTATGGATCGGGATTTTGATAAACGCGATAACGAGTCTGACTTGAATACAGATTCTATCCCTATGGCTTCTTGGTCAATGGAACAAGAGGTCAATGGGTTGATGGATGATTTGTTTGAAGATATTGACCGCGTGTTAGATCGCGGCGGCACTCTGCCGAAGGAACCGGTGCAACCGCAATCTGTTTCCCTCAAACCCTTGGATATTCCTTCGATGAAGTTGCCCCAGGCGATCGCCGAAAATCTGGCTCAGATCTCCCCAGAATTAGCCAGTTTAACCCGTATCCCTCAGATCGGGAATCAGACGAATACATTGACAACGGTAGAGGAGAGCCAAATGAGTTCCCCTACTGAGGAAAACCCAGAGATAGAATGGGCAAACTGGGCACAGGATTTAGAACCAACGGTATTACAAGAGGAAGAGGGGCTTCCAGTAGCTCCCCCTGCACCAACGGTTCAACCTTGGTGGGATCGTTGGCTATTGGTTGGGTTGGGGACGGCGATCGCCCTTCCCCTAGGTTGGTGGATATCCAGTAGCCAGGGAGGACAAGGGATACGCCAACAGTTTGCCCAGTTCTTACCCTCTAGTCAACCCAGTCCAGAACCCATGGCTCCGGTTGATTTGTCCTCCACAGCTTTAGCGGATGAAGAGTTTGCCAATTATATGCAACGTGCTTTGAAGTTAAAGGATCAGTTAGAGCAAAATCAGGAGGAGCCACAACTGAGTGACTCTGAAGGTGAAGCGTCTCAAACCCCTCCATCTGCTCCCAGTCAAATTTTGGAGCGCGTGTATATTCCCGTTTATCAACCGACTCCAGCACCTGCACCTTCTCCAGAGGTGGCGGCTGCACCGTTACCGAGTCCTACTGATGATAGCGCGTCCCCTTCCCCCGTGCCGTCACCCGTTGCTCCCCAGGCGAGCAGTAGTCCACCAGAGAGTCCGCCAGAGAATATGATGTTGACAGGAATTCTGGAATTGGGCGATCGCTCGGCTGCCTTATTTGAAATTGAGGGCATGTCTCGGCGGTTTCAAGTCGGAGAAATGATTGGTTCGAGTGGATGGATGTTGGTGGATATTGTCAATCAAGAAGCCGTTATTCGTCGTAATGGCGAAGTGCGATCGGTGTTTGTCGGTCAAAAGTTTTGAGAGTTACTGTAGGGGCAGGTTGACTAAATTCTCTGGTTTTCTAATCCAAGTGTTAGCGAACCTCCCCTTACAACGGGTTTACGATTCTGTCAGTGGAAGGAGGAGAAAATAGTGGGTATTTTTGATGATATTAATCGCTTTTTAGAAGATCGTTTGGATGAATTTCTGCGCAAGCATCCCCAGTTGGAGCTATCGATTTTAGAAGATCAGCTCCATGAACAACAGGAAGATACCCTGCGCCTGATTGTCGATTTACAGCGTCAGGAAAAACAAGCCCAAGAAGAAATTATAGCAACGGCTCAGGAAATTCAGCGTTGGCATACTTGGGTGCAAAAGGCAACTGCAAAAGGGCGCATGGATTTAGCACAAGCAGCACAAGAGAGAGAAAATGCCCTGTTGCATAAAGGGAATCAGTTATGGGGAAAAATGCAAGGCTGTAAACAGAGAATTGCCAAAGCCAAAGAACTATATCAGGAAATTAAAAAGCGCAAGGAAGAGGTTCATGCTAGGGTTTTACAAATGGAAGCTGAAGCCAGTGCCAGTGAGCAACAAAAAACAACCCATTCTCCTCCTGGTTGGAATCAGGGTTACACTCCCATTGGCAGTAGTCCCGATCAGTTAGAAGAAGAATTTCGCCGTTGGGAAGCCGATCAAGAATTGCAAGATTTGAAAGACCAGATGAAGAAATAAGCTGTAATGATTAGGGTTAATTGTTATTTTCAGAAACCTAACCGTAATGATGACTGAAAATTCCTAAGCCATTATGAACTCTAGCCGCAGTCGAAGGGGGACGGTTAATCATTTGTCCGCCGAGGATCAAACTGGTGGAACTACCGCCATCTAAGTTTAAGGCGTGAATGGCTCCAAGTTTTTGCATGAGTTCGGCAGTTTCGGTTAAGCTGGCTCCTAATCCACCGATGCGGTTATGGATGGTGACGAGTATCAATTCACCAGAGTTAGTAATTCCGAAAATACTGCGAATGGCAGATTGTTGGGCAAAGGCACGGCTAAATCCTTCCGCTTGAGCATCAACGACAATTTGTTGATTTTTGATTAGTAAGGGACCGCCGCCGATAATATGGGGAAAGGAATTAAAGTTAGAGGGATTAGTGGTACTTTCTAAGGTTACGGTTGTGCCAGGCATCAGGCTGGCTTTGGCGCTAGAGAGCGATCGCAAAACCAATAAGTATCCCGTATCGGGAATATCAGTTTCTTCCGCAATCTCCACATGGCGCGACACTTGGTTATTCTCCACTACAATAATCACTTCTCCGGCAGTTAAGGGCGTGTAACTCTTACCCCATTGAGGTGTAAAGCGAGAAATTCCTCCTTTAACATAGCCACTGTTGAGAACAACCAAAGTAAATTGTCCGCCAGTTGATGTAGTAATTACTTCTTCTAGGGCGAGGCGGTCAATGGCAGTGCTGCCCTGATTATCCCAGGCGATCGCCCCCCGATTCAAGATGGGCCCAGAATACCAGGTTCCGTGCCAACGAATTGCCCCCAAAGGTAATCGGTTATTGCGGTTAAAAAATCCAGCATTAATGGCAGCTAGAGTTTTACAAAATTCTCCCATTTTTAATAAGGGAGTTGTACCTTCCATGGTGTGAGCGTAAGTCCAAATCGGTTCTAAATTCAGTTTCGGCGTTTGATTTGGAGACAGCGTTAAGGACGTAACCGGAAAACGATCGGAACCTAAGGATACATATTCTTCTTTCCAGCGCAGTCCCGGCAACCAAATAATATTTCGGTTGCGGGGAATATCGGGGCGAATCTCCAGAATTAAGGTATAGGGATTGGTTTGAGTAATGGCTTTTACGGATAGTCCAGGAGGAAGATTGCCTTGAATTAAAAGATGCTGGGGATCGGCCGTTATTGTCGGGCGTAACGGTTGGGACGTATCGGCAATGACTTCTCCTTCATTCACTTCTTCGGAGGAAGGTCGAGGACTTTCAGGGGTAACGATTGAGGGGTTTTGATAGTCGTCTAAAATACTTTGCTTAATCGCTGTATCCAGGGTAACTTGCCAATCAAACGTATCTTGTCGGAGTTGATAGGGGGTGGGTTCGGTGAGGTTAATTTTCAGACGCAAACCGATCGCACGATCGCCCTCAAACAGATTTTCCGTTTGTATCCCAGTAACATTTGTCATCGGCTTCGTGAGCACTAACGTATCGCCGTTAACCGCCATCATTAACGACTGCTGTTTTCGCCAGTTCGTAATCTCCAGATGACGATAATGGTTATGACGTTGCGCTGGCAGGGGAATGGGGAGAGAAAACCATTGAACCGGTTGTTGACTTGGGTTTTCCGTATTCAGCAAGTCAATTCCCATACCCTGAATCAGTCCAGCATCGGCGATCGCCGTTCGCGCGAATAAACCATTACTCCATTGATTCCAAGTTGCCGCACGGGTTTTTCCATTAATGGAAATCCGGGTTCCTTCCCGAATCGGGCCAGCCGGAAACACTTCTAAAATATAGTCTGAGGGAATCGGTTCCACTTTACCCAACAGCAGTAAAGATTGATAGAAAAACGCCGCCACTTCTGCACGAGTTGCATCCCGGTTGGCGTGGAAAACCCTTAGATCTGGATAGTTCACCACCAGGTTAGCGCGGGTTGCTAAATGCAGCGCATCCCGACCATATTGGGGCACACTGGAGGCATCTTCATAAATGTCTTCTAGGGGAGCAAGAGGTTGACTGCGATCGACCAGGGTATGAACCCGCAACCCACTGACTAAAGAGACAATAATCTGAATCCGGGTAACATTGGCTTGGGGTCGAAATCGACGACCTGGAAAGCCTGATATAAAGTTGGTCTCGTAAGCCCAAATGATGGCTTGAGTCGCCCAAAAATTCGCTCCAACATCGATAAACGGCGTGTAGGGTCTTTTTTGGGGTTGTTGTAGGGCAGCTTGGAGTATAACGGCATATTCAGCGCGAGTCATGGGGCGATCGGGCCGAAATGTCCCATCAGGGAATCCATTGACAATGCGGCGATCGCGCAATGCTTGGATAAAGGGGAATGCCCAATGATTGAGAGTATCGGGAAAGGAAGACATCGTTCAATTAAAAATTAAAAATGATTATAACGGACTAGCCGAACAGGATATGATTGCCAATCTAATTTTATCAATGTTGATCACCGTGGGTTTGGCCATACTGGGCATTTGGTTTGCAGGACTCCCCGGTTATTTTATTGTCTGGCTCTCCCAACCTTTTATCCGGTTTTGTTTTGGTCAAAGGGCCCTATCTAATTTGAATGCTCAACAAAGTTTTGCCGCAGTTTTTCTGGTATCTTTGTTTTGGGGATTTAATGTTCTTCCTGGGTATTTAGTGGCGTTTGTTTGGCTAAAAGAATATACCTTGATCAGTCAAATTCCAATTTTTGTGGGTGTGGTGTATATAGGCAGTATGATCGTTGCTCTGCTAACCTATGGCTGGGTTTTGGGAAAATAGAAAGCTAATTGCTCCTTGAGAGGCAAGTAGCTCTCAGCTTGTTGTTAAGCGCATTTTCACATAAAAATGGTCTCAGGAGTAAGGTGTATTGATGACAGTGAAGAGGGTTTGTTAAAATCAGATCAACGTTCACGTTCTATGTAGACAGAGGTTGTTACATGACGATTATTCTTGATAATCTTGAGCCAGAAATATTAGAAAAACTCAAAAACACAGCCATTTCTCATGGTCGAACCGTGACAGAAGAAATTAAGGTTATTTTAACCGAAAAGTTAGATCAACCCCAAAAAATGAAAAATCCTGAAGAATTAGGGTGGAGTGAAGGATTCTTTGAGAAAACAGCAGGGGCTTGTGCGGATGATCCGATTCGGATTGACAGTGGAGGAATTGACTCCAACTTAGATCATTCTTTTGCCAATGTATTGAATGATTAATTCCATGATATATTTGTTGTATACCAATGTAATTATTACATACTTAAATAATCGTTCTACCGCTATTAGAGAACGCTTGCAGCAAATACCGGTTCAGAATATTTGTGTTTGTTCTGTTGTTAAAGCTGAATTGTTTTATGGCGCAAACAAAAGCAATAATCCGGTCAAGACATTATTCAGGCAAAAAGAGTTTTTGTCTGAATTTATCTCTCTTCCATTTGACGATCATTCAGCCGAAGTCTATGGAAGTATTCGAGCAGACTTAGAGCGAAAAGGAACGCCGATTGGTGCGTATGATTTGCAAATTGCAGCGATCGCCTATAACTTAACCCTGGTAACCCATAATACCAGGGAATTTGCACGAATTGATCGGCTATCCTACGAAGATTGGAATGCTTAGGGAATAGAATAGAAGAGACACAGGAAATCACTATACACCCGTTCCAACTATAGATCGATAACCTTAAAGTTTTTGAAGTTGAAAAATCATGAAAATTTTGCGATCAAAGAAATTAATGGGTTTATGTTGCTCAGTTTTACTTCTAGCAAGTTGTGGCGCTTCAGTAGACACACCCTCCACACAGAGCGGCCAAAACCCATCCCCATCCGATGGAACCATCACGATCTGGTGGACTAGAAGTTTCTACATTCAAGAAGATGAAGCCCTTGAAGCCGCGATCGCGCAATGGGAAAAGGAAACTGGGCACACAGCAGAACTGTTTTTTTTCGATGAAGACGATCTTCCCGGCAAAATTGCCAATGCCCTCAAAAGGAACGCTCCCCCCGAAATTGTTTTTTCGCCCCGTATTGCTTTTACCAGTGTCCCGCTGTGGGCTTGGGAAGGCAAACTCGCTGATGTATCCTCTGTCGTGGAACCCCTCAAAGAACAATATAGTTCTTCTGCCATCGAAGCCGTTTCCCTTTATAACCAGAAGTCCCAAAAGCGCTCTATCTATGCGACCCCTATTGGACAACGAACGATACACATTCATTATTGGCGAGACTTACTGGCAGAAGCGGGTTTAAACGAAGCTGATATTCCTCAAGAATGGGAGGCTTTTTGGAATTTTTGGAAACAGGCACAAGATAACTTACGAGCGAAAGGCTATACAGACATTTATTGCTGCGGTTTTCCCATGTCAGCCGAGGCCACGGATACACATTTTATATTTGAGCAGATTTTAGAGGCTTACGATATTCCCATTGTGGATGAAGAGGGCAATCTGATCGACAATCAGGAAATTCGCCAGCAGGTTGCTAGAGCCATGGAATTTTTCGCCAGTTTTTATCGCGAGGGCTATGTGTCTCCAGATGCAGACAATTGGACGAATGGGAGTAACAATAAAGCATTCCTTAACCAAAATGTCTTAATGACGATTAATCCTACGTTATCTATCCCAAACGCTCAAAAAGAAGATGAAGAAATTTATCAAGAGCGCATTGTAACGATTGGATTTCCCCAAGAACCCGATGGGGAAATCCCGCGCTATGTCGTTACACTCAAGCAGGTGGCCCTATTTGAATCTTCTCCCAATCCAGAAATTGCCAAAGATTTTCTCTCTTACTTCATCGAGCCAGAACATCTCGAGCCGTATCTGGAAAACTCGTTGGGTCGTTACTTTCCAGTTATGCCAGAACTCGCCGCCAAGCCATTTTGGAACGATCCAGCCGATCCTCATGTTTTTGCAGCCACCCAACAGTTCCAAAGAGGAGAAACGATTCCCTCTGCCCAATCTCTCAACCCAGCTTATAGTACCTTACAGTCTGAAAATATTTGGGGCCTGGCGATCGAGGGAATGGTTGCAGAGGGGAAATCTGGGGAGGAAGCCACCGAAGAGGCATTTTCCAGAATTCGCGAAATTTTTAGAGAATGGGAAAGATAGTTGAGACAATTACCCGTGATGAAGATGCTCAAAGTCTGGAAAAAAAGCCTCCTCGTCCAAATTGTCGGTTCTTTCTCGACTCTCTCCTTTGCGATCGTTGCTTTAACCAGCTATTTGGCTTTCGTGCAAGCAAAAGAATCTCTGAAGGAATCAATTTTCGATCGCCTGACAGCGGTGGCTTCCCTCAAAGAAGGAGAATTAAATCATTGGTTGCTCGATCGCCGCAATAAACTCCTCGCCTTGAATCAATTGCCAGAAGTCGGGATGCAGGCTCGAATATTACTGTCCGCGCAGCGATCGACCCCAGAATATCAAGCAGCTTTGGTTCAGTTGCAGACCGCTCTAAGTGGGTTTATTCGTGATCGCTCCGATTTTCACGAAATATTTCTACTCACTCGAGGCGGACGAGTTCTCGTTTCCACTGAACTGGAGAAAATCGGCAACTACGAACCCCTCCCCCGAAGTAGCGAGGCGATTGAAGGAAGGGAGAACAGTTTTACTGTCAACTTTTATCGTCTTCAAGATAGCGATCGCCCTGCTTTGACCATCACGACCCCTATATTAGACGGAACGGGCAAACGGATGGGACTGCTTGCCGTGCATCTCAACCTCGAGCGTCTCGATCGGATTGTGCGAGATAATCGCGGTTTGGGTAAGACAGGAGAAACCTATACAATCGTTGATTTTGGCAACGGTTTTGTCCATCACTATGCCTTTATTTCCTCTGAAGGCTTCGGTTCAGACGAGTTTCCTGATGGGATAGAGAGCGAGGGGATCGTGGCAGCAATGGAGGGCAACGACAATCGCGGTCTCTATCGCAACTATCGCAATATTCCTGTCATCGGTGCTTATCGTTGGTTGGAGCGGCATGACGCGGGTTTACTCGTGGAAATGGAGCAGTCAGAAGCCTTCGCCCCTGCTCGTCGCCTTGCTTATCAGATTATTTTTGCCGGTTTGAGTCTATCTGGAATTTTAGCGATCGCAATGGTGTTGGTCGGTCGCCAGATCGTCAAGCCGATTTTAGCGATCGCCCAAGCCGCGAGATCCCTTGAGAGCCAGATTAAAATCGGAGAGTTTAGCCATCTGCAACCTACGCCAATTTTAACCGAAAATGAAATTGGTTGTCTGGCCAAAACCTTCAATCAAATGAGTTATCAGTTGCAATATTCCTACGAAAAATTGCAAGAATACAGTCATGATTTAGAGTCTAAAGTTTCGGCACGAACTCAAGAATTAAATTATAAAAACAAGCATTTACAAGAGACTTTAAATCAACTCGAACGCACTCAAATTCAACTCATTCAAAACGAAAAAATGGCGAGCTTGGGTCAAATGGTGGCAGGAATTGCTCACGAAATCAATAATCCAGTTAGTTTTATTGCCGGCAATCTCCAACATTTGCAAGAATACGCAACCTCTTTACTTCATTTGATCGATCTCTATGAAACCGAATATCCTGAAGATACTGCGGCGATCGCTGATGAAAAAGAAGAAATCGATCTCGATTTTGTCCAAAGAGACTTACCCAAAATGTTGAATTCCATCAAACTGGGTACGACTCGCATTCGGGAGATTGTCATCAGCTTGCGTAATTTTTCTCGCTTGGATGAAGCGGATTGCAAAGCAGTGGATCTCCATGAAGGACTTGATAGTACACTCTTGATTTTACAGAATCGGATCAAAGTCGCACCCAATCGCCCAGAAATTAAAATAGTTAAAGAATATGCCTCTCTCCCCCCAATCGAATGTTACCCTAGTCAACTCAATCAAGTTTTTCTCAACCTTATCAGTAATGCAATTGATGTTTTAGAACCGGGCGCGATCGCTGGGGAAATCGAAGAGCCAACCATTCGCATCCGCACCCTGTTAGAGGAACAAAACGCGATCGTCGCGATCGCCGATAACGGCCCCGGAATTCCTGAAGAAATCCGTCATAAAATATTCGATCCATTTTTCACGACAAAGGAAATTGGCAAAGGAACGGGATTAGGGTTATCGATTAGTTATTCCATTGTCGTTGAGCGCCATGGTGGCGATCTAACTTGTAGATCTTTTCCCGGTCAAGGTACTGAATTTATCACCTCTATTCCCATTTAACCCATATTCCGCACGATACATTACATCAAATCCCCAAAATGCTGTATTAATATTGAAACAATGGAGTACTCAAGTAGCGATCGCCTCCACTCGGTTGAATCACCACAATCATCTGGCCTTGATGTTCTGGACGTTGGGCGACTTGCAGCGCCCCATAAACCGCCGCTCCCGTGGAAATACCGCTCAGAATTCCCTCTTCTTTGGCTAAACGGCGACCCATCTCATAGGCTTGCTCCTCAGAGATGCCTATGACCTCATCAATCAGATCTACTCGCAGCACATCAGGAATAAAGCCCGCGCCAATGCCTTGGAGATTATGGATATTGGCTTTTTCTCCACTTAAAACCGCACTGGTTTTCGGCTCGATCGCCACAATTTTAAGCCCTGGTTTCTTTTTTTTCAAATATAGACCTGCTCCTGTCAGGGTTCCCCCTGTGCCCACTCCCACCACCAAGACATCCAGCTTACCTTCAGTATCTGACCACAGTTCCGGCCCTGTCGTTTGGTAGTGGATTTTCGGATTTGCAGGATTACTAAACTGTTGAGGAGAAAAAGAATTAGGCGTACTCGCCAGTAATTCATTCGCCCGTTGAATGGCTCCAGCCATGTCCAAATGATCCGGAGTCAAGACCACCTCTGCACCATAAGCCTTGACCATCTGTTGACGCTCCCGGCTCATATGGTCTGGCATTGTCAAAACTAAGCGATAGTTTTTCGCTGCGCAAACCATCGCTAACCCAATCCCCGTATTGCCAGAGGTCGCCTCAATAATAGTAGACACGCCAGGGGTAATTAATCCCGCTTGCTCGGCTTCGGCGATCATACTCAAGGCAATTCGGTCTTTCACCGATTTAGCCGGATTCATCCCCTCTAGTTTCAGCACAATCTCGGCGTGACCATGTAATTGTTTGGGGAGATGCTGTAATTGGACAAGAGAAGTTGTGCCAATGAGTTCGGTAATGTTTTGATAAATCTGCATGTGAGAGAATAGGGAAATAAGAGAAGAAATGACTGTCAGCGTTTATAAAAGAAGTTGGAAAAAGATGGCAACGAAGCCTGCCATTAACAACAGATGGGGTAGGTTGCTCCAGAACGGACGTTGAGTAATTTTTAACAGGGGATAGAGACTAAAGGCGATCGCCCCCAACAGGGCCAGTCCTTGCAAAAAGACCGCCACATCCGAACTCCAGGTCAGCACCGGCCAACCCTCACCAGAAAAGCCAAACGTACGAGCTGTTACCGGTAACAGTTTGCCCGCTTCCGTCATCGCGGCTGGAATATAATAGGCTAAATTCACCCCCAACGTCATCGGCAAATAGGCATAAATTGTGACCAAATAGGGAGGCATTTCCCGGTCAAAGAGCCGGGCGATCGCATGAACCCCATAGGTTAAACCCCAAGGAATACTCAACAACAGTGCCACCACAGGCAAGGCCATAAACCAAGGTTGCCCCGTAATTAAAGTGCTATCCAGGCCAAAAAAGCTCAACACTTTGTCGGCAGAATGCATAAACACCCCACCAAACAAGAGTAGTAGTAGTGCCACTTCTGCCCAAAAGGGTTGGTGATTTTCCAATAAATCCGTCGCCACAAACCGCAGATTTAACTGTACCGAGCGGTTGGGACAAGCCTTTAAGCAGCTCATGCACAACACGCAATCTCGGTTATCCCGCAGTTGGGCAGGATGGGAATAGAGGGGACAGCCTTCTGTTGCTTGTCCCTCATTCGGTAGGGAATCCGCAAAGGTAACCGGAGTGGCATCACTGCCTTTATAACAGCCAAACGTACTACATTGACTTCCACAAATTTGCTGAGTCGATCGCAACTCAATCAAGGCCAGTTTGGCAAACATCCCATTCATGCCACCAATGGGACAGAGATACCGACACCACAAACGCCGCTCATAAATCAGGCTACAAATTACTGCACCAGCAGTAATGATCAGCAATAAATCAGAGGACAGATAGGGCGTATGGGGCAGATCTGCAAGTTTCTCCCAGAGATAAATAGCCACAAAACCGCCCCAGAGCAACCATGCTCCCCAACGATTCATCCATTTTGTGGGCCAAGGGAGCAGTTTACGGGGCCAAATCCATAGGGAGAGGGTTCTGATCCATTCTCCGGTCACCATAAATGGACAAACGGCACACCACAACCGACCAATAAAAGGGAAGAGAAACAGATAAAAGGGCCACCACCAAGCCCAAAAGAGATTCAGAGTCATGTTAGAGTCACGAGTCTGGGGGCCTAGATAGCCCATGAGGGTGACGGGGATAAACAGGAGCATGACGACAACCCAGAATCGTTTAGGCCACCAATCACTCAGCAGAAATCGACGCAACCAGGGCAGTTGATTGAGTAAATCGACGCGAAAGGCATTTTTTTGGGATTGAACTGACCAGAGGACTTGTTCGGGAATGATCGTTTGTCCGGGGGGAGTCATCAGCACCGCCCGTTTAAGGATGCTTTGCAGTTCGGCCACGTTGGCGGGATAGTCGTAGCTGATTAGACGGCGCAAATCTGCTTGATTGAGGCTTAAGGGCGATCGCTGAGTTTCTTGGCAGTATTTATGTAGAAAATACCGGGCAAATCCAGGAATATCTAGTTTACGCTGTTTCAGGGAGGGAAGTTTGAGGGTATGACAGGGGAACTTACCCAACGAGATCGAGGAAGGACTGCTGAGGATCAGACGCACCCAGGACTGGATCGGGGGGCCCTCTGGGTTGGGAGTGAGGAGGTTAGTGTGCAGATAGCTCAACAGGCGATCGCGGTCTTTTTGGCTTAGAAGCTGACAATTTTCAATTAATAAGGTTCCTCGCTCTAGGAGTTCAATCACTCCCAGTTGTTGACCCGCGTGACCAAAAAGGTCATCCGTATTCAGGGCCCCATTCTCCTCACGGGGAAGTAAGGCACAGTCGAGTTCAGCCCAGGGATGATCTTTAATTCCTGAATAGTGATGAATATAGCCAGCCAGAAAGGTTTTTCCCGCTCCAGGAGGGGATTGGAGTTGGATGGGTTTCAGGTCTAGGGTTGCTTGTTCAATCTGTGAAGCGAGTTTTTGGCCGATTTTGCTTTTGCCAATAATCAACTGATCCGTAGGAATTGGTCGGATAAAGGCTTGTAGTCCTTGGATGCGGATTTGTTCGGTCACGATGCGATCGGCAAAATGCTCTAAGTCTTGCGCTAGAAAGGTATTAAAGGCTTTTTCAATTTGTGGATATTGGGTGGTGAGCTGCTCAAAGTCTGTTTGGCTCAGAAACCAGAATTCGCTTTTGGCGATCACCACGGCATTGGTGCGATAGGTCGCCATCGGTTGGTGGAGGGCTAAGGGAGTATAACCAAACAGTTCTCCAGCGCTGTAATAGCGAATGTGGGTTTTGCCCACCAGGGAAGAGCGATAAATCTCCACCGAACCCCATTTGATTAGGTATAACCCAATCGGTTCTATGCCTTGGTGATAAATGTCTTGGTTGGGTTCCACTTTCAGCAAACGTAGAGATTGAGCGATCGCCTCAATTACGTTGTCGCTTAATTGTCCCCATACTCGATGAAAGCTTAACCAGTCGATACCGTCTGTAATCTCGGTTTCTTCCAGGGATATGTCTTGCTCTGGATGGGGCCGTAACGGAAGGAGTGAACTAGGAATCATGCTATCTGTGCCCGATGTAGCTCATCTATTATTTTAATATAGTTATGCAGTTATTGAAATTTTGTCTCCCCGTCAAGGTACTGAATTTATCATTTCGATTCCCATTTAATTGTTAATTGATATAACATGAACAGCGATCCCTACAAACTGAAACGTTTTCTAGGCGCACAAGCGACGATTTATGAGAAAGTCTTGGCTGAACTCAGAGCAGGTCAGAAGAAATCCCATTGGATGTGATATATTTTCCTCCAGTATCAAGGCTTAGGCTTTAGTATGATGTCGCAAAAGTATGCAATCCAAAGTCTAGACGAAGCTAGAGCTTATTTAGAGCATCCGGTTTTAGGCGATTGCTTGCTCGAATGTACGACAACGGTTTTAGGCATCACTGGGCGATCGGCACATGACATTTTTGGCTCCCCTGATGACCTCAAATTGCGATCATGTGTCACCTTATTTTCAGTTGTTTCACCCCCTGATTCTGTTTTTGTACAATTGATTGTTAGAGCAGTTTTACAACGGACAAAGAGAGACTAAGACGTTGGAGTTGTTGGATTCGAGCATTGAAAACAGGAGGTAGGGTGGGCAAGCTGATCGGGGTAGAGCGTCAATTCTCTATCTGTACCTTGCCCACCCTACAACACCTACTGTGAGATACGCTGTTACCCAAGCATCTATAACAGTTTCATGAAATTTGAAATTCCTACGCCGCTTGGATTTACAGTTAGAACCTCTGAAGAATACTGGCAACGGTTAATCATCAAGCACCCTGATATTGAGGAGTTGGAGAATCTCATCCAATTTGCTCTTTCAGCACCGGACGAGGTTCGACGCAGTAGCCGGGATGCAGAAGTATTATTGTTTTATCGGGTACGGCGAGAAGAACGTTGGGTTGTTGCAGTTGCGCGACGCTTAAATGGAGATGGATTTTTGATCACAGCCTACCAAACGGATGCGATTAGGAAGGGGAAACAGTATGGCTCAAATAAAGGTGTTTTATGAACCAGAAACGGAGCTATTGAGCGTGTTCTGGCAAGTTCCACGAATGAATCAAATTGCTACTGAGCTTGGAGATGGGGTGATTTTGATCAAGGATGGGATCAGTGGTGAGCCAATTGGCATAGAAGTGCTGTCCTACCGTCCTGGTGACGACCGCTTTGATGCCGTAAGTGTTGAATTAGGGAAAATGAGTTCGATGCAGCAAACCGGGTAACTAGACCGTTATACAACCGGGAGTAGGGGCGAAAAATTTTTCGCCCCTACTTATGATTTGGTCTTCAGGAGATCCTGTAGTAGTATTTGCTAATTGTTCCCCGATCGCGAAAGGACAGACCTAGGGTGAAACCTCGCTCAAGCTATTACGATTTAATTCCCTATCTTCGCCAAGAGTGGCAAACGATCGCCCAAGCCCTGGTGTGTACTCTTCTATTTACGGGCTTTTGGCCGATTTTAGCCCAACTGGCTGGGGAGATTGCCGAGTTGATAGGTCAAGGTTTGGTGGTGGAAATTGCCCAACTCGCGGTGATCGCGGCTGGGGTTTTTCTCTTGCGAGGCTTGGCACAATATGGACAAGATGCCTTAATGGCCAAAGCGGCTTTTCTCATTGCCCGCGATTTACGCCAAGAAGTCTATAGCCATTTGCATCGCTTGAGTTTAGATTACTTTGAAACGGCCAAAACTGGCGATTTATCCTATCGTCTCACTGAAGATGTGGACCGCATTGGGGAAGCCATTAACAAGATTTTTCACCAATTTCTCCCCAGTATTCTCCAGTTAATTGTAGTCATTGGTTATATGGTCTACATTAACTGGCAACTGACCCTAGCTGTAGCGATTGTTGCCCCCTTAATGGCCCTTTTGGTGGGATGGTTTGGGGAAAAATTGCTTCAGTATTCTCGCCGCAGTCAAAATCGAGTCTCAGATTTAGCGTCTTTGATTTCCGAAGTTTTGGGAGGTATTCGCTTAGTAAAAGCCTTTGGTGCAGGAGATTATGAGGTCGATCGCTTTAGTGTCCAAGCCGAACGCAATCGCCGCGCCAAGTATAACGCCGAACGATTAAAGGCCATTCAGTTTCCCGTGGTCGGCTTTCTAGAAGCCATGAGCATTATCTTCCTCTTATTCCTGGGAGGATGGCAAATTCAACAAGGAAATTTGACCGGCAATGGATTTTTACGCTATGTAGTCGCCACAGCCATGCTTATCGATCCCATTTCCTTTGCCACGAGTAATTTTAACGAATTTAAGCAAGCTGAAGCTTCTGTAGACCGGGTATTTGAGTTAATGAAAATTGCGCCCCAGGTCGTCGAGAGTGCAGAGGCGATCGCCTTACCCAGAGTTGAAGGAACGGTAGACTATAACCACGTTTATTTTGCTTATGACAGCCAGAAACCCGTCTTACAAGGCTTAAGTTTTCAGGTTAACCCCGGCCAAGTCATTGCCTTAGTGGGGCCTTCAGGAGCAGGGAAAACGACACTGGTTAATCTGCTTTTACGGTTTTATGATGTGCAGAGCGGTGCAATTCTCATTGATGGAGTGGATATCCGCAAAGTTACCTTAAACTCCCTACGGCAACAAATTGGTATCGTGCCCCAAGAAACTATCCTATTTTCTGGCACAGTCGCCCAAAATATTGCCTTTGGTCAAAAAGAATTCAATCTTCACCAAGTCGAAGCAGCGGCTAAAATTGCCAATGCTCACCCATTTATCGAGCAACTGCCTGAAGGATATCAAACTTGGATGGGAGAGCGAGGAATGACCTTATCCGGAGGACAACGACAGCGAGTGGCGATCGCCCGTGCAGTCTATCTTAATCCTCGAATCTTAATTCTCGATGAAGCCACATCTGCCCTAGACTCAGAATCAGAAAGTCTAGTACAAGAAGCCCTAGAGCGAGTGATGCACAATCGCACCGTCTTTATTATTGCTCACCGTTTAGCCACCGTACGCCGAGCCGATCGCATCCTAGTCGTTGAACAAGGTCAAATTGTGGAGTCAGGAACCCATCAGGAACTCTTGGATAAAGGCGATCGGTATGCTCTGTTTCACGCTCGCCAATTCAATTAATGTAGGTAATGGGTAATGGTTTATTCAAGGCTTAGATTTTCAAGATCTGCTAGATCTTGGGTTCGCCCAGAGGCCCGTTTATTTTTCTTCAGATTTTCTAGGTCGATAAATTTGACAGTTATACTATCAATCTCAAGCTCCAACCGCTCTTGATAACAGGTTTTGAAATCAATACCGTCAGGGGTTGTCAGGAGATCAATGCGATTTGGCGGATCACCCAACTCGATGATTTGGTCTGGTTCCAGAAAATCTTCTGGTTTTAGACCGAGTGACCCAAAACCGAAATCGCTTAAGGATTGAATAAGCTTCTGGGCGTTTTCCAGTTCCATTTCAATCCAAATATCAATATCTTTGGTGTAGCGAGGATAACCGTGAGCAGCAACAGCATAGCCTCCAACGATAAGATATCGCACATCATTACTGTTTAATGATTCGATAAACTCTCTGAAGTCGGGGTTGAGCATTGTATTTCCATTGATTATATTCTTGACGGATTTGTTCGAGGGTCGCCAGGCACTCAGTAGGATGGCGTGTTTGCCAGTAGGTCAAGTCTTTGGGTTGCTGCTTTTGGTTGACTTTGGTATAAGTCATGGAAATGGTGCGTTTTGCTGGTGGGGTCATGGGGATAATTAACAATGAGTGCTGAGGGACTAATTGTAACGTAGTTCGACGGACTTGATTCAAATCATTCCAGTCGCACCATTGCCTTTTGCCTCTTGCCTTACCTACTACAGAGACTCTAAGTAACTCAACAAATCTGCCATCACTTCCGGACTCGGCTGAAACTGGGGCATTGGTGGAGTTCTACCCGTGATGACTTGTTCGATTAAACGGCGCTTAGACCGATGTTCCGATACTCCTTTCAAACTCGGTCCCACTCGGCCATTGGCTTCCAAACCATGGCATCCAGCGCAATTCATTTGGAAAATCGCATGGCCCTGAACCCGATCTCCTTCCAAAGCCAATACTTCCCTCAAGTAGGGGTCGGGCCGATCTAAGTACTGGAGAGCGAAGCCCAGAAGCCCCAGCACCACGACAACCAAGACAACGATGCTCCACCAGCGTTTACTCAAGAGGGAGTCAGAGCTAGGATGATCTAATGTTTTATCACTAAACTGCTTAACCAATGGGTTTAAATAAAGAAGACGGTTTTTGGAGAAATATGAAAATTTAATAACTTACTAATAACATAACTTAAAATTTCGCAACTTCCAAACAGGTCGGGCTTACTCCATTCTGGGTCTTCCCCTGAAAATATTGGAGAAACCTGCCCAGGGAACCGATCTGGTCAAAGTGAAGAGAACACGCTAGGTTATATCTGTCTCTGACGCGATCCGAAAGCACAATTGCCTCCAGGATTACCTCTAAGCCGTGATGATTTCCCAACAAGAGTTTGTATCCAACCCGATCAAAGTCTACGTCCCTAGGGGGTCTTGCTCTATTGATTAAGAGTGGGTTCCGCCAGCGGGCTATTAATGTTTAAGATGAACATATAACGCTGAACCAGCGCAATTTCGCTTATGGAAGGATCATTTCAAATCACTCTCTTAATTATCCTCACGGTTATGGCCGGGATTAGTGCCCAAGTGCTGGCAGATTTTCTGCGCGTACCGGCGATCGTTTTCCTATTGCCCTTTGGTATTTTGTTAGGGCCAGATGGATTGGGATTGATCGATCCTCAACTACTCGGCATTGGGATTGAAGTGATTGTAGCGCTCTCGGTTGCTCTGATTTTGTTTGAAGGAGGACTGAATCTAGAGCTTCGAGATTTGGGAAAAGTGTCCGGAAGTTTGCGGAATTTAGTGACGATTGGCACATTAATTACTTTGGTGGGTGGGGGGATCTGTGCCCATTATTTGGGCGAGTTTCCTTGGGGAATTGCCTTTCTATATGCCTCGTTAGTGGTCGTGACGGGGCCGACTGTGATTTCTCCTTTACTCAAGCATGTGAAAGTCCAGCGACCTGTCGCTACACTCCTAGAAGGAGAAGGGGTCTTAATCGATCCGGTGGGGGCGATTTTGGCGGTGGTGGTTTTGGATATTATCCTCAATGGAGATGCCGATCCAATCTCCATTATCAGCGGATTGTTACTGCGCCTAGGTATTGGTGGGGCGATCGGTGCTTTGGGGGGCTGGGGACTGGGTTGGTTTCTCAAGCGCAGTAAGTTTTTATCGGAAGACTTAAAAAATTTAGTGGTTTTGGCAGGGTTGTTAGGCTTGTTTGGTATTGCCCAAACCATCCGCTCAGAGGCTGGATTAATGGCTACCGTTGTCTCTGGGATTGTGCTGCGGGGGTCTTCGCTACCGGAGGAGCGCTTATTACGACGCTTTAAGGGCCAACTGACGATGTTGGCGGTTTCGGTCTTATTTATTTTATTAGCCGCAGATTTATCGATCGCCAGTATTTTCGCCTTGGGTTGGGGCAGTGTCTGGACTGTCTTGATGTTAATGTTCGTCATCCGTCCCCTGAATATTTGGGTCTGTACCTGGACAAGCGATCTGAATTGGCGACAAAAGTTATTTTTAGGTTGGATCGGCCCCAGAGGGATTGTTTCTGCCTCTGTTGCGTCCTTATTTTCGATTTTATTGACTCAACGGGGTATTAACGGGGGAGATTCCATTAAAGCCTTGGTGTTTTTAACCATTATTATGACCGTGTTATGTCAAGGTCTAACGGCAGGATGGTTCGCTAACTGGCTACACATCACCTCAACAAAAGCCACAGGAGCAGTCATTGTAGGGATTAGCCCCTTGAGTCGATTAATGGCTCGCTTGTTTGAGGAACAAGGAGAATCCGTAGTTCTGATCGATACAAACACGGAAGCGTGCCGTCAAGCGGAAGCGGAAGGACTGCGGGTATTTGTGAGTAGTGCTTTAAATACCGCCGTTTTGGAAGAAGCGGGATTGGCTTCGATGGGGACATTTTTGGCCATGACGAATAATGGTGAGGTCAATTTTGTCTTAGCGCAACGGGCAGTAGAAGAGTTTGATCCACCCAGGGTATATGCCGTTTTTCCCCGTGATTCCCAAGGACAACAACATTCTGCTAGTCCCCAGAAGATTGCCCAGGCGTTTAGCCCAGATTTACCGATTAAGGTTTGGAATCAGTATGTGGACGAGGGTAAGGTAAAGTTGGGGGTAACCACGCTGAAGTCCGAAGGACTAGGGTTTCAACAGGCCCATTTGCAAGCCCTAATTCGCGCTGGAGAGTTGGTTCCTATTTTACTCTCTAGGGATAGCCGCCTAGAAGTGATGCCGGCTTCGGAAGAATGGCGCAGTGGCGATCGGATTATTTATTTGCTCCACGATCCAAGACCTGTTTTGTTAAAGCGTTTGTCAGGTGCTTCTCAGGCAACTCGATTATCCGTAGAGCGCTTACCGGAAGTAGAAGAAATCCCACTGACGAAAGGACAACCAGGAAAGATATTAGATGTAGTCCCCACTGAATCGAAACCAGATAAGGTATCGGATAAACAGGCTAAGGTCGGATAGGAAGATGGGGAATGGGGATAAAGGACCAATTCCCTATTCCGTCGCAAGGGGCGGTATCAATGTCAAGAATCGTGACGGTTTTATCGATGAATTATTAAATATTTTTTCAGGAATACACCGCCTCTAAGAAGGTTGGGGTTCAATGGAAGAAGTAAGGAATTTACACGAACAAAGGATTGGGCCCATTGCACGTAAGGACTTAAGGCTATGAAACGACCTTCACAACTCACGCGGTTGATTTGGGATTTTTATCGGGAAAATCAAGGAGAATTAAGGTCTTTGCTACCTTTGTCTCGATGTCAGGTGTTTAGACGGTGGGGGGTGTTACATATTCGCTGTTTGAATCGAGAGATCGCAGAGGCGATCGCTAAGGTCTATGCTTTGATTCGTGAGCCGGTCATCCAATTGAGGTTAGCCCACACGATTAAAATTCAAGTGGATCAGCGATCGATCGCGGTAGTTGATGTCCCATCTGGAGAATTAATGGCTTGATCTCTCCTGTGGTCTGCCTCAACCTGAAGATGCCTGAATAGATAAAGATGAGAATTTTTCTTGGCGATCGCTAAAACTAATTCTCATCTTTTGAGTATTGACAAAAATTACTGCATCTCATTACGTTAGATTAAACTCTGTTCATCACTCCCCTTTACCTACTTTTGTTGTTGGTGATTATCTCCGTTGAAAAAATTACTGCAATTCTTAGGTCTATTTTTGATGACCTGGATTACCTTGAGCTGTATGGGTCATTGGGGTTATCCTTCGCAACCCAACAACCTATCTGCTTGTAGAGCTGTCCAGGTTACCAGTTATCCAGCACTGACTGAAGTTCCCGAAAATGGCGATCGCTCTCAACTCTACCTGAATGGGGTTTGGGATTTTCAACCAGCGATCGCCTCTACTACCACTCCCCCTCAAAGTAATTGGGGCAAAATTCGCGTCCCTGGGGACTGGAGACGAGAAAATGCTAAATCAGTCCCCGGGGTTCTTTCTCGTGGCACTGGAGCGATATGGGAAGGGTATGATGGCAAAACATTAGATCGGGCTTGGTATCAACACTCGATTCATATTCCCCAGCAGTGGGAAGGACGCAGAATTCTTGTTAGTTTAGAACGAGTGAGTACAGACGCGAAATTATATGTGAATCAGCAAGCTTGTGGTGAAGTGAATTGGCCCTATGGTGCTGTGGATATCACTTCATTGGTTAATTCGGGAGAAGAAAATAATTTAACCCTTTTCGTCAAGGCAAACCCAGAAGCTAAAAATAATTCTGAGGAAGAAACTCGTTTAGCCTCTCGTGGATTAATTGGAGAGGTTCGGTTACTGAGTATTCCCCAAGGTGCATTTATCAGCGATGTTTTTGTACAACCTTCAACTCGTCAGCAGCAGGTACAAGTAGACGTTGAACTGACTGATATTACCCAACCAGGTTCAGTAGAGATCACAGCAATAATGCTTGATGAACAAGGTCAAGTTGAACGGGAATTTGTGGCAAAAAAGAATATTACAGCAAAAGCTGTTCAAACCCTAAATTTAGTCTGGGATTGGCAAAATCCTCGATTGTGGGATGTGGAAAAACCCAATTTATACACTTTACGGCTAAAAATGAAAGGAGCAGGAATTGAAGATACTTACGATCAATCCTTTGGCTTTCGAGAATTTTGGATTGAGGGGAAAAATTTCTACTTAAATGGGACAGAAATACGCCTGCGTCCTGTTTATCATAATGATAATTGGCAAGGTTGGGCTGTCGGTATTCCTGAAGTTATGGATCGGATGATTGAGGGATATCAATGGGCTGGGTTTAATATCGCTGAAAT
This sequence comes from Roseofilum sp. Guam, assembly GCF_017746735.1. Lineage (NCBI taxonomy): Bacteria > Bacillati > Cyanobacteriota > Cyanophyceae > Desertifilales > Desertifilaceae > Roseofilum > Roseofilum sp. Guam. The sequence goes on from NZ_JAGHZN010000014.1 coordinate 23,065, forward strand.
TTGGCCCTGGAATCATGGTGAACAGGGGCGATGGCATTTCCGGGAATTGTTCTCGGAGCAAGCTGATTTGAAGGGATTTCCGATTATGATCCCCGCTTTAGATGCAGGGATTAGTGGTTATGCTGTTAGGTGGCGTAAACCAGAAGGTAAAACACTCTGGGAATCTAGGATGGTGAATGAATTACGCCGATATCGTAATCACCCTTCTATTTTGATGTGGGCGAATAGTCCTAATTTTTTTGCCCCTAAAGGGGACGATCAAAATCCTCGAAGACTCGGAAAACGCAAGGTTCAAGGAACGCTGGGTCAAAAATGGGATAGACGATGGAGAGAGCGCAAACTCATTGGTGAAGAAGTGGTGGAAACGATTAAGGATTACGATCGCACTCGGCCGGTTTTGATTCATAATGGTGGTGCGATCGGGGATGTGTATGCCCTTAATTCTTATCTGAATTTAATCCCTCTACAAGAGCGGGAAGAATGGATTTCTAATTGGGTTAAAGAAGGGGAAATGCCTTACATGGTGGTGGAGTTTGGGACTCCTTTACATGGGGCGATGATGCGCGGCAAATATGGATTATTGAATGGATCAACGTTTGAACCGTTAATGACGGAATATAGTGCAATTTATTTGGGTAAGAAAGCCTATGAGTTGGAAACTTCTGCTTATCGTTCTCAAATTCGGGAAAAATTTGTCCAAGATCAGGTTTATGAGAGTTGGCACTTTAACCCAGAATTAGATTTTGCGCCAGCGTTTCAGGAGCTGCAATCTTTATTTAGTGCCCACACTTGGCGAAGTTGGCGCACGTGGGGAATGACTGGGGGAATGATTCCTTGGCATGATGGTCATGGGTGGCAAATTTCTGAAGAGGGAGACGAAAGGGTTTCTTTGGGGGATTTTGAATCGGGAGATCGCGGAGTTTCCCTAGACAAGATTCCCCAATATTTCCAAAGTTATTTTCAACCTCCTGGTTTTAAAATTCATCCCGGAGGTGAAGCAATTATAGAAAATAATGGCCCAACTTTAGCCTGGATTTCTGGAGAATCCGGTAATTTTGCCTCTAAAGATCATAGTTATGAAGGGGAGGGGGTTCTAAAGAAGCAAGTGGTACTGATTAATGATACTCGTGAGTCTAAATTCTTTTCTTTTGAATGGGAAATTCAGGTGGGTAACACAGTGGTCGAAAGTGGGGAAAATCAAGGAAAAATCGCCTCCGCAAAAACACTGTTTTTCCCGATTGAGGTGACTTTACCGAGGGTTGCTCAGAAGGTGGATGGAGTTATTACGCTGCAAGCTCACGTGGGGAATAGTCGCCATCAAGACCGATTTGAGTTTCGGGTATTTTCTGGGTCTTCTGAGCAGAATTTACCGGAGATCGCTATTATCGATCCGGTGGGAAAAACCACACAGATGTTGATAGGGTTGGGGTATCGGGTAACGCCTTGGGACGGTTCCCCGACTTCTAGCTTAGTGGCGATCGCCAGAGAAGCCTTATCCACTAAATCAGGATGGGGAAATCGCACGCTTAAAGGACAATTAGCCCAGTTAGAATCCTTGGTTGAGAACGGGGGGAGAGTGATGATATTTACTCAAAATCCTCAATGGATTCACGGCACTCTGGGGTTCCGTGTCGCTCCCCATCTCAGTCGTCGCGTGTTTCCGGTTCAGGACAATCATCCCATACTGCAAGGGTTGGATAGTATGGATTTGCGGGACTGGAGAGGGGAGAGTACCCTAGTTGAAGCGTATCCCGATACAACAAAGACCGAGATTAAACGCAGCCCCCCTCGTGAATTGCCTTGGTATGGTTGGCATTGGGGGAATCAGGGTGTAGTTAGTAGTGCAGCGATTGAAAAACCCCATCGCAGTTCTTGGCGACCGATTTTAGAGTCTGAGTTTGATTTAGCGTATAGCCCCTTGATCGAGTTGGATTATGGTCGAGGTCGTGTGATTTTAACAACTCTGGATTTTGAGGATGGGGTTAAGTCCGATCCAGCCGCTCGCACGTTGTTAGATCGGGCGATCGCCTATGCTGCTGAGGCTCCCCTGTCTGCTAAAGCACAAGGGGTGGTTTTTATCGGTAGTGATGCAGAAGTGCAACAATTAGACCAGTTGGGGGTAATTTATCAACGGTCAAATCAGTTAACCTCAGATGTGGATTTAGCGATTATTGGCTCGCAAGTGAGTTTAGAGAATGCAGCCATTCGCGAGTATTTACAGCAAGGGGGACGGCTGTTTTTCTTATCGAGAACGCCCCAGTCACCGAGAATTTTAGATCTGAAAATTGCTAATCAACCCCAGTTTTCCGGGTCTTTAGCGGTTCCCTCTTGGGGAGAAACAGGGGGCTTAAGTGCATCGGATTTGCGATCGCGCACCGACTATTCCGCGAATTTAATTACGTCTGGTGGTGAAATCAGCAGTGATGGGTTATTGAGTCGAGTGCAAATTGGCCCAGGGGTCGCCATTTTTTGTCAACTCGATCCTCAAAGCTTAAATGCAGATCGCTTCACCTATTTTCGCTACACACGCTGGCGATACACGAGGGCAATGAGCCAAATTTTAGCCAATCTAGGGGCCAGTTTTCGGGTAGATGGCGAACTATTTGCTAATCTACAAAAACCGCCTAAACGAGTGCATTTATCGGAACCAGTCGCCAACGAGTTTTATCATCCTGACTATCGAACGGATTTCGAGTTGGGAGATGACCCCTATCGATATTCTTTGTGGTAATTGTCGATAATTTCTGCAAACAGATTAAGATAATTGTCAGCTTGGATTTCTAAGGTGAATTCTTGTTCGACTTTCTGACAAGCGCGATCGCACAAATTCTGATAGCGCTCTTTGTCTTCTAAAACCCAGCGAATCCCCTGAGCAAGATCTTTAATCTCAAAGGCTTGGGCTAAATAGCCATTCTGCTGATGCTCGATCATATCTGGCATTCCCCCAATATTAAACGCAACTGCTGGAGTTCCACAAGCGAGGGATTCCAGAATGGTATTGGGTAGATTATCTTGAATGGAGGGTGCAACAAACAGATCTACGGCTGCATAAATCAGACTTAGAGCGAGATCGTCTTGAAATTTACCTAAATAATGGGTTTTAAATCCTAAAGCAGGTTCCTCCTGAGGACGAGATGCGCCAAAAATGACCAGTTCAATATTATCCTGCTGATGGCATTGGCTCAGGTGCTGTAAGGCGGGTTGCAGTAAGTGAAAGCCTTTGCGGGTATCGCTGGTGGCGTTGACTGCTCCAAACAAAACGAGATGTTTATCTTGAGGTAAGTTTAAGCGATCTCTAGCATAGCCGCGATAATGCTCCGCATCGCTGACGCGATCGCAGGGTTTATAAACCGTTGTATCTAACCCATTAGCAATCACTTCAATGCGCTTATCCTGAAATAAGCTACTTTTTTTCATGCAGTCTGCTAACCAGTGACTGGGAGTAATCAACGTCAGAGGAATCGCACTCCAGGCTCGTTTTTTTCGCTGCCAAATCCAACGGGATAAGTCCTGTTCTTTGCTACTCTTGAGTTGTGGACATTTGCCGCACTGTTGGATATAGCGATCGCACTCTTGCGTATAGTGACATCCTCCCGTAAACCCCCACATATCATGACTTGTCCACACCAGAGGATAGGGAAGTTTTGCTAAGGTTCCAATTTGCATAAATCCTTGGCTGATCCAATGGACATTAACGATATCTGGCTCGATCCGCTTGAGTTTAGCTACAATTCTATCGGGAACCCATTGGGTAGAAAATAAAGTCGATGGGCGATCGGTATACCGTTTCAACGGTAGTTTATCTAAGGTAGGCCCTAATTGGGAGAAGACTTTATCAAAGGGCGAAGTGTTTAAGGAGGTCGTATCACTTTTTTTCGCACTTCCCACCAACAAAGTAGTCCGATCTTCCACCCGTTTTAGACCTTGATATAAGCGATAAACGGCCACATATCCTCCCGCTCCACTATCGCCGCGACTAAGGAGTGTAATTTTCATTTTCTGATAAAAATACCATCGACTTGTAGCATTCTGCCGGTTTTTGTATCCGTAAAATCGGGACTGATTTGATGTAATTCATAACCCATTTCTTCTAGCTTATCTAACGTCTCTCGCAATAGAATTTGTCCTTCGTACAAAGGAATCAAAGATAATTCCAATTGAATGGCTTTAATTCGAGATAAAGTTGCTGTGGCTCCGGCTAGAACTTGCATTTCAAATCCTTGTACATCTAACTTGAGAAATGCTGCTTGAATATCTTGGGTTAAATAATTGGCTGCCAGGCTATCTAATGTCCTCAAAGCAACCTTTTCTTGGTTGATATACGCCGATTCTGGAGCCGCTTCCACATGGTTATCAAGCATTCCCAACACGGAACTACTGAGGGTATTGGCGGAAACGTTAATCTCGATTTCCCCATTCCGATCGCCCAGAGCACCTTGAGGGGCAATTTCCCAGAGGGGATCGGATTGACTCAGTGATTGTAATTTCGAGTGGCACTGAGCTAGGGGTTCAAAGGACACGATTTTTCCACCATAGCTAATTTCTCGTAAATAACGTGCATATTGACCAATATTGGCTCCGACATCGAAAATCAAATCAATTTGATGGTAATCTAGCAAACGTTTGAGTCGGGCAACTTGGGAAATATCTGGAGAGAATTTGTGGAGTTCGAGTTCCAGTCCTAAGCGTCTAAAGGCTTGCTTGATTTGTTTTTTCATACATCTTAAACTAAAGATTGATACAATCTAGACTATTATACTATACTGTCTGGCTGCGATTCTATTTTATTTTTAAGTAAAATAAAGGTCAACTTAATATGAGCAAAAATTCCAATATTTCTATTATTATTCCCACATTCAATCGCCAACGCTTGTTAACGCAAACGTTAGATTCAGTGCAAGCACAAACCTTTGCCCATTGGGAAGTCTGGGTTGTAGATGATGGATCTACGGATGGGACAGAACAATATGTAACGGGTATTGCAGCACAAGATCAGCGTATTCATTATGTTAAGCGCGATCTCCTCCACCGTGGCGCACCCGCTTGTCGCAACCAAGGCGTTGAACTTGCCCAAGGAGACTATATCATCTTCCTCGATTCCGATGACTGTTTAGCTCCCAGTGCCCTAGAAAACCGTTTTCAGCACATGGAACAACACCCAGAACTCGATTTTGGCGTGTTCGGCTGTATTTTATTTCGCGATCGCCCTGGAGATACTCCCCTATTATGGAATGCACCAACCCCAGAAAATGACCTCGATCGCTTCTTAGCCAACGACGTACCCTGGCAAACCACCAGTCCCATTTGGCGCAAAACAGCTCTAGAAAAATTAGGATCTTGGGATGAAACCTTAATCACAGGACAAGATTGGGATCAGCACCTACGCGCCTTAATCCTCAACTTGCAATATCAATATTTTTCTCCCCCAGACTGTTATTGGCGAATGCCCCATGCCGATACCATTGGCTCCCAATCCAAAGCTGGAAAATATTTAGAATGTCGGGAAAAACTATTACAACTCACCCAAGATCGGTTAGCCTCAGCCCAATTACTGACTCCCAAACGAGAAAAACTGCTTAGAAAATGCTACTTTTGGCTCTCAGATACTTGGATTGATGATGGCGATAAGACTCAAGCCTTTCAGATATGGCAACGCTGTTATGAACGGCAGCTCCTCGATCCATCCCTGTATCGCCAAGGATTAAGATACCTGCAAATCATTGCCACCCTACCCTCAGTCGGACGGCGAGTGGCTCGCAAAGTCATTCGGGAATGGGGAAATCAGGCGATCGTCTTTCATTCCCCCAAAACCTTTCGGAAGATTGCCCTTGACTCTAAAAGCTCTTAGACATTAAGCATGATTATTTTTAGTCTCTAAATTCTCTAAATTAATCCTCGATAGTTTTTCCAGGATATAATCTTGTTGCTCTTGGTTAAACAACTCATAGAACTTTTTCCCATTTGCACTCTTAATCGGAGCGCCCACAGATGCTTTCCAAGTCTCATCTGGCCGTACCACTTTCTGAGCCGTTTCACTATAGGCAGTCAGCATCACCGCATCAAACTCTAAACCCAGAAAATTACACAGTTGAGTTAAGACCTTCTCCGGATCGGCAACTAGTTTTTCATAACCGATCAAAATATGGTTAGGCTTATGTAAATGATCGCTAGAAAACTGCACCGACTCAATCCAAGTTTTCACACATTTATCAATCGTCCAAGGCTCTCCCCAAATATCTCTACGTTGGTGATTGTGAGAAACATCATAAAGAGAAGCCACCACATCTCCGCCATTGCGAACCAAATGAATGAATTTACTCTGGGGAATTAAATGCTCAAAAAGCTGAATATAACGAATATGTTCTGGAGACTTTTCCAGCCACACTGATTTACCTTGTGCTTCAGTCGCCTTATTAAGCGCTTCTGTAAATACAGAAACATATTCATGGATAAACAGAGGAACAGGTGAGAGTTTAGATTGAAATTCCGGCTGCCCAATTTCGTCTAAAAACCAGTTAATTTGTTTTTTTCCTTTAATTGAGGCTAAACCCAGTAAGCGACTGAGATATCGAATCCGCAGATTTTGGAACAAATGAGATTCAGGAAATGAAGCAATTTTTGGGTGCCCCCCCAAGAGACTCTGTAAAAGAGTCGTTCCCGAACGGGGGCAACCTCCCAAAAAAATAGATCGAGTAGGGTAAAAATCCATAAGATCACTCCTCATTACTGCCATAATTCCGTAATAGCAAGAATTGGAATTTAACTAGAGTTTTTTAATCGTAGCTACGACCCAATTTCCATCATAATAACACTGGACTTCTGCCTCGGAACTGAAAATTTCAGTAACATTATGTTTCGCTGATTGATTCCAGATCACAAAATTGCCATCTTGCTCATCAAAATTCCATTGATGTAAACCTTGATATTGCTCTTGTTCAGCTTCATTTTTGTGATGCATTAGAACCACAAAACCATTTTTATTGGCAACAGAAAACATATTTTTGACCACCGTTAAGGGATCATAGCTATGGTCTAAAGCATTTCTAGAGTAAGTGATATCAAAGCTTTCCGCAGAAAATAAATCTAGCAGTTTTTCTCCAACCCCAAACTCAGTTCTTACTGGTGGAGTAATATTGTATTTGTTGAGAATAACATCATACTCACGAGCCAAAGGATCGATCGCTGTAATCTTCAGTTTTTGATCCTTATAAACTTTCCCCAGTGGCGTGAACGGGCCAGCTCCAACATCCAGAATTGTAAACTCTTCTCCCTTCTGCTCCAGGGTATCTAAACATTTGGCAATTTCCGGTTGTAGATGCAAGTTAGGATCGAGTTTTTGCTTGTATTTATCCTGGAATTTTCCCAGTCCCTGAGTTGCTATATATTCATCCCAAAAGTCCACTTCACTGCCTTGGGATTTTTCCCATAATTTTTCTGTGGGATAAAAACGATTTCTCAGTTTTCGGTAATTGAGGGCAATTTTACGATAGGGCCAGAGAATAACTTTGTTAAGATAGTTGGTTGTTGACATAATCCTTGTCTCCTTCTGAATACAGTATTAATGGTTCAATTTTATCATATTCAATCTAGATTAACCAGAGCAGTGTTATAGATCAAAGCTCTATTCAATTCGATTTTCTAGAGCGAGTCAGATCTAAAATTTGTGCAAATAAATCTGGAAATAGTATTCGTATAGCCAGCACATACGAAATAGATGCAGTAATTAAACAAATCGCTAAAATCCAATATAAATTCAAATACGGATCTAGGATCGCTTTAGTGACCAGAATCAGACTAACCATAATTCCTGTAGCAATCAATGGAGCCATCAGTTGGTTAAAGTAAATTTTAATATCGATATTGAGTAACTTTTTGACCATCCCAATAAAAGTCGGTAACGGAATGAGATAGCCACGAACCACAAAAGCGGTTGCAACAGCAACAATTCCCCATGGAATAACAAGCATAAACGCAGTAACATTAGTCACGGCATTGAGAATATTGACTCTTAACGCCCAGTCTGGTTTTCCCAGAGCTAGGATAATATTAGTGTTGATACTGCCTAAAGCATGAACAATACCAATAAGCATTAAAATTTGCATGACGGGTATACTTGCAGTCCATTGGGAACCAAACATAACAGGTATGAGTTCTGGTGCTAAACTAGACAGTCCACAAAATAGGGGAAAAGAAATGAGAGCTGTAAACTGGGTCGCTTTGTAGAAGCCTTGACGCAGCTTTTCGGGTTCTCCTTGAAGCTTGGAGAAAGCAGGAAGGGCTACCTGGGTCATCGTTGTGATAAGAATAGTTAGGGTACGCAACAGACGATAGGCGATTGCATAATATCCTAAAGTCACTGGCCCCAAAAAATACCCGATCAAAAAATCATCTGCTCGTTTATTAAAAAATCCTAGAACTTTAACCCCTAAAATATTCACTCCAAAACTAAATAGCTCTTGAAAGTGACGCTGAGAAACTTTCAATCCAGGTTTCCAATCACTGACCCACCATAATACTAAAACTCCAACCACTTGATTGACTAATCGTTGCCCCACTAAACTCCATACTCCCCAGCCCGTAATGGCCATGATAACACCCACAACTCCACCCGCTAATTGAGCAACTATAGCTCGTAAAGATAACTCTTTAAACAAAAAATTACGAGTAAAAATTGCCTGCTGAATACTGTTAAGAGCTGATAACATAAAGGCTATAGATAACCAACGAATAATCGGTGCTATATCCGGCTGTTGGAAACTAGAGGCAATCCAATCAGCACCAACAAGACTCATTCCTGTAAGGCTAGTACTAATGCCTAAATTAATCCAAAAAGCGGTATCAAGATGTTCGGGATCGAGATTTTTACATTGTACAATGGCTTGAGTAAAACCTTGGTCAGTAAAAACTTGCATAAATGCTAAAAAAACATCCGCTAATGCAATTAGACCAAAAGATTCAGGCTCTAGTAAACGAGCTAAAGCAAAAAATACAATAAATGATACGAATTGGTTGCCCAATTTTTCAATTGCTGACCATATAACCCCTTTAATGGTTTGTTGTTTTAAGTTCATTATTTCTTTGAAATCTGTAATTGTGATTAGATTCGTGCCAATTAATAATCTATAATCTTAACATAGCTCTTGAATTTGAACTATCAGATGCTCTGTTTGATTCTAATCGGGAGGAAATCAATATAATCCGTCTATCGGTATTTTTTATTTCTAAAACTATTTATTAGGCCAGATCGCTTTAACTTTAAAAAACTTAATATGTTTGCCAATCATGAATGATTTCGACTACAATGAAAGACAGTTCATTGTATCCCATGTTTCAAAGATGACTAACAAAACTCTAGAACACACTTCTGAAAGCGTGTTATTTTTTCTGCATATTCCCAAGACAGCAGGTAGCACATTACATAAAATTATAGAAAGACAATATTCTTCTGATGAAGTATTTACAATTCATGGTGTGAATCCTCAAAAACATATTGATGAATTCAAAAAGTGGTCTCTTTTAGATAAAAATAGGATAAAAGTTGTTAAAGGACATATGAACTTTGGTCTGCATGAGTCCATAGGAAAACCAGCTACATATATTACTATACTTCGGCATCCAATTGATCGAGCCATATCTACCTATTATTATGTTCTTCGCTCTCCCAGTCACCACCTCTATGAGTATGTTACCTCCAAAAACATTAGCCTTCAAGATTTTGTTTGTGACGGTTTATTCACCGATATGGATAATGGTCAAACTCGCCGCCTATCTGGAATATCTGTTGGCCAATTTCCTGGTTACAAAGAAGTTAAGTTCGGAGAGTGTTATCCTGAATTATTAGAACAAGCAAAAGATAATATTGATAAAAATTTTGCTGCTATTGGTATTCAGGAAAAATTTGATGAATCAATATTAATGATGAAGGAAAAAATGAATTGGAAAAACTGTTATTATGTCAAACAAAATGTTTCTCATGGGCGAGTTGAAAAGCATGAAATTAGTGAGGAGTGCCGTTGTGCGATCACTCAATTCAATGACTTAGATATCCAACTCTATGAATTTGTCAAAGAAAAAATTGTACAACAGATAATTGAGGAAGAATCTTCATTTCAAAAAAACTTAAATAAATTTCAGTCTTACAATAGAATATATGGGGACATAGTTCAATTTATTTCTGTTCCTCGCAATTACTTACGAAGTTTCAAGAAAAAGATATTTTGACATAAGTTATTTTTTAATTATAATCATTAGAGCCTTTTGATAAATCATAACTTATTCGACAATTAATTAAGATATAAATAAACCAAATTAGCTTCGGTTGAAACAAGCTGCTGACTGTAATATTGGGAATCAGCATCCACGTTAAAATTAGAGGAGGCACTAAAGACTCAGGAGATGAGCTACTAATCATATACTTTATGCAGATAGAAAGGGTCATGATAAAAGAAAATAAAAATAGAATTAATCCCACCAAGCCAAACTCTAAAAACAGTTCTAAAAAACCATTATGAGCATGAGGCGGAACCCATCCGTTATTTGATACAATCCCATGTGCCGGATTATCTTCGCCACGCCAGTCTTGCCAGAAACTATGGCTGCCATAACCTAAGAAGGGCCGTTGAAACCCCCGCTCTATCATTTGTGGCCAAACAATAGTTCTTCCAGTTAATGTTGGATCTTTGTCCAAAGATATTAAAAGATCGTTCCAATTTTCTACGACAAGGAAGCCTATACAACTGCCAATTAGCATAAACATTAAAACCCCTGCAAATGCAGCTTTGTAAGGAAGTGTCTTTAAAATTCTTAAAGATCCCAATAACATGAGTAACAGAACAATTACAATAAAACTTGTTGTAGAGTTAGTATTTTGTCTAACATAGAGTGAAAAGAGAGCAAAAAAAGCAGCTATCCAACGTTGCTTGGGGTAATGAATTCCATGAAATAACCATAGTGTAATATTTAAGGCTAAAACGACTCCTAATCGATTCGGATGACCCATCACTCCTTTCCAGCCTTTACCAACTACACCGATAGCAGGTTGAGTTAAAGCATAAAAAGCACTTAATACAGATATAGCAGTTGTACTCCATCTTAAAATGCTAATGATTTCTGTCCAAGAGTATTTTTGGCAAACTTGAGCAGCAACTACAGTTACTTGTAACACGACTAATGCATATTTTAAAGCATAAATTGGGGTATCTGACCATAAAATAGAAACTAAGGATAAGATGATAAAAAATCCCAAAAAAAAGTTATTAAAGAGGAGGCGTAAACTTTGAAAAAGTTTTTGAAACCAAAACCTTAATAAAATAACAGAGGTTGAATAATAAAAAATATTGATCGCTAGTTGTATTGGCCCTAAGTTTTGATTCAGTAATTGTGCAGGTTGAAGTAGGGAAACTGGATAAATTTCAAAATCACATAGTGTGATAATAAACATAAATGTAAAAAAAAATGCAGCATTTTTCCTAAAAAACGATGATTCACTCCAGTAAAAAATTAGAACAAAGTAAACCGCAAAACAACTCAAAATGGGCATTAAGATCAATGGATCGAGTATAATTTCTTTCATGTAGAGTTTAAGATTTTTTAGATGTAAGCTATCATGTCAGATAGAAAACGCTTTATTCCAGGATAACCAGCATGGCATATTGGATATTGAACAAAGGTATGACTATCCTGACATTAATCACCTTTCTTATCTTGCCATACTCATCAGTAGCTCAAGAACAACACTCGTCGAAAGTTCAAACAGATCAATCTCAACTACCTATAGAACCAGGCTCTCATACAAGTGCTTATCGGTTAGGAGTTGGCGATCACATCCGCATTGATATTTTAGGATTCCCTGAATACGGCGGAGAATACTTGATTACCCCTAATGGTATTGTACATCTACCCTGGATTGAACCTATTTCAGTCCTGAACTTGACTCAACAAGAACTTCAGGAAGAAATTACGACCCAGTATACTGGAATTCTCAAGCGTCCTTTCGTCAGTGTCACACTTACCCAAGTCAGACCAGTAACGATTACTATAACTGGAGAAATTAATCATCCGGGTGTCTATCCTGTCGATCTTGGCATTGGTGGAGGAGCGCAACCGAGATTGCGCTACCCTACTATACCAGAAGTTCTTACAGCAGCCGGAGGAACAACTTTAAGTGCTAATCTCCATGCAATTCAAATTCACAGATCCCTTCCTGGTAACCAAAAACAAGTTATTCCCATCAATCTTCTACAACTGCTAGAAACAGGTGGCCATATGGAGTCACTGGTACTGCAAGATGGTGATTTAGTGTTTGTGCCTACAGTGAACAATATCAATCTTTCATACATTCCTCAATTGGCAAGTCTGAGTTTTGCTACGCCTGTTGATACACCCCGAAATATTACAATTATTGGAGAAGTTACGACACCAGGAGAATATGTCATCATTGGGGGAGAGTCGAGATCAGAACTGAGGACAGGTGGATTGCCAACAGTCAGTTGGGCTATTCGTAGTGCAGGGGGCATTACGCAAGCTGCCGATCTACGCCATATTGAAATTCACCGACCAACTCAAACAGGAACACTGATTACTTTTAATGTTAACTTGTGGGATTTTGTTCAAGGACAAGATTTACACCAAAATACAATTCTCCAAGATGGAGATACTATTATTATTCCAACTGTTGATGCTATTGATTTTGAGGAAGTGGTTACAATTGGTCAAAGTAGTTTATCCCCTGAAAATATACGAATTTTTATTATTGGAGAAAGACCTAGAAACTTAACTGGAGTAACACGAGAAATAAGACTTCCATTAAATACACCTATGAATCAAGCTTTGCTGGCAGCAGATGGATTTATTAATCGGAGAGTTCGACAGAGTTCAGTTGATTTAGTTCGTGTTAATCGTGATGGAACTGTATCTAAACGTCAAATATTTATCGATCTTTCTGCTAATCTAAATTATGATACTAATCCGCCATTGCAAGATGGTGATGTTATTATCCTCAGTCGTTCAGGGTTAGGAAGATTTATTGATTTTGTCAGTACAGTCGATCAAGTTTTAAGTTTAGGTGAACCTATAAGAGACATAGCAAATTTACTAGAAATATTAGGGTATATCAACAATCGATAAAGAAATTAGAATTGAAATCTTAAGGACAATTACAATGAATTTTAGTCAACAAGAATACAAGAATGGTTACAATCCCCAAAAAACACAGGATAAGATGAATGGTTTAATTTCCCAAGATAGGGAAGATCAAGAAAGTTCAGATCTGAACTTTAATTGGGTACTAGCAGTTTTTCGTCGCCGTCTTCCAATTATGGCAGTTGTAGCATTCGGTGTAACTGTATTAGCAGGGATTTTGATTGTTAAGGAGTCTCGTCAAGTTATTCCGGTTTATCAAGGTTCTTTTCGTCTGTTAGTTGAACCGGTTACGGCTGAATCTAGAGTCGCTCGTTTATCCTTGCTTTCACAGGAGACAGAAGATGTTGTTCAACAAGGAAGATTTAATATTAGCTTGGTTGATTATGAGAGCTTGATTCGAGTATTAAGTAGCCCTCAAGTTGTCGATCCACTACTCAAAAAAATAAATAATAAATATCCCAATATGACTTATAATGGTTTGCTGGGAAATTTATCAACAACAAGAGTAACTTATGAAAAAGATGCTAAAACCGAAGGGACATCATTAATCCGAGTTGGTTATCGAAGTTCAGATCCAGAAAAAATAGAATTTATTTTAGACATTCTATCTGAAGGTTATATTGATTATAGTATTCGAGAAAGGAAAGCTAGTATTCAGCAGGGAATTGAATTTATTAAATCAGAGCTTCCTGAACAAAAAAATAGAGTGAATTTATTGCAAGACAGAATTCAATTACTCCGTGAAAAATATGATATAATTGAGCCAATATCTCAAAGTCAGCAGCTTTCAATTAGACAGAGAGGATTAGAAATAGAACGAGTTAATGTAGAAGGCCAATTAAGAGAAAAAAATGTTCTTTATGAGACGATAAAAAGACAATTTAATAATGGTGACTACGTTTTCATTCTAAGCAACTCTCCTAATACTTATCAAACTATCCTCAAAAATTACCAACAGGTACAGTCTGATATTGCTACTTTTTCTAGTCAATTCAGTGAAAATAGTATCCCTATGCAAATGTTAAGAGAACAGAAATTAGAATTGAATTTAAGATTGCGTGAGCAAGCTCAGGCAGTTGTTTTTCAGGTTGAGAATGAAGTGCAAGCATTAGAGGCGAAATCACAAGCATTGATTTATGCGGAAAATCGCTTGAACGAGAAAATAGAAGTTTGGCCTTTAGCAACTCGACAATATGATGAACTTCACAGAGAACTAGATTTTGCAATAGAACATTATAAAGATCTTTTATCTAAGTTAGAATCTTTAGAAATTGATGAAGCTCAAATTCAAATTCCTTGGCAAATTATTGATCCACCAAAAGTCATTAGTAATGCACAAGGAAAGCCGGTTTCTATGGCCGTTGAAGAAACTCGCAAGAAGTTGGCTGTGTTAATGGTTGTGAGTACCCTTTTAAGTGTTGGTGTCGGTTTCTTAGTCGAGGTTTTAATCCCTGTTTTTCATACCCCTGAAGATGTTAAGTCTTTTACCAAGCTGAATGTGTTAGGTGTTATTCCCTTAGCACCTAGCTTGAAAAAACTGAAAACGAAACAAACTCGCCGTTATTTTACCAGTGGCTCTACTTCTGACCTTATGCCTCTAGTCATCCAGCCAGAATACAGTGCTTCTTTTTTAGAATCGTTTCGTTCACTCTACACTAATATTACTCTGATGGGTAAGAATCAGCCCATTCGTTCCTTAGTAGTCAGTTCTCCTAGCACAGATGATGGAAAATCTACAGTTTCTATGCATTTAGCTCAAACAGCAGCAGCAATGGGAAAGCGAGTATTATTAGTTGATGCAGATTTAAGGTTGCCTCAACTTCATCAAGCACTGGGTTTAGAGAATCAAGCCGGACTCAGTGATACAATTGCCAACTATATCAGTTTAAATGAAGTCATCCAACAATCGACCCTAGAAGAAAATCTTTTCTTTCTTAGTGCAGGACAAAGTGTTCCCGATCCCATTAAACTGTTATCATCACAAAAAATGCAGTATTTGATGGGACAGTTACAAGGCTTTTTTGATTTAGTTATCTATGACACTCCACCTTTAGTGGGTTTAGCGGATGGACATCTCGTGGCAGCACGGGTTGATGGTGTGATTTTAGTTGTCCGCCTTGCGAAAACGGACCAATCACTGGTAAAAAAATCCTTAGAAGAATTAACTATCTCTCATGCTAGACTCTTAGGGGTAGTGGCTAATGAAGTCAAAAACTCTGACTATATAGCCATGAGTGCTAATCGGCACTATCGCAATTCTTCTGTGTCATAAATGAACAACAATCCCCTTGTTAGAGGAGTAACAAGGGGATTGTTTAAGAATTGATTAAGCTACTTTCTGAGAGGATCGTGTTGAGTCAGATTGAGATAACTCAAGATATCTCTATTTAGCCTGGCGTTTGCGTAATCCGAAGGCAGTCATTCCAGCTAACAAACCTAGACCAAGAACACTAGAGGGTTCAGGAACATCTTCAATGACTTGATTCAACTCTCTCATTCGGAAGTTCACTCCGTCACCTGAGCTGTTAGCATAGTCCATACCCAACTTGAGAACAATGGAGTTTACATTGAAGAATTCCAGAGTGTTCATGCTGGAGTTGCCTCGTGCATCACCAGCAGCGTCATTGAGTAATCTTTCCTGACTGGTATCGCCATTGACAGCAAGTACCCCAGTTTGGTTCTGACGTTCAGAATCGAAGAAATCGATGGTTAATTTATCCAGAGTTCTGGTGAAGACAAATTCAAAGGTACCAACTTCAAGCATTCCTCCTTCTTCCGCAGGAGCCACTGGGCGGAACCAGTATCCTTCATGATTCGTTCCTCGGTCACCATTAGCAAACTTGACCGTTTCTTCTCCATTGGTGTAGGTATTGCGAGTGTCCAAGGAATCCAAGAATAAGCGGCTTAACTGAACTTCCCCAGTTTCTGCATCTTCCCAAGGTAGAGCAGTAACGCTTTGAATAAATCCAACAGGCATACTCAGGCATGTTTCTATGCAGCCAAAGCCGGTGTCAAACTCACCTTCAAATGCCAAAGGATTAGCAGAGGCTGAGGGAGCGAACATTCCTGCAACTAGAGCGGAAGTGGTAACTCCTGCCGCTACGGTACTAACTCTTTTAGTGATTTGAGATAAGGATTGAGAGGTCATGGTATTGTGTTTCCTAGAACTGTGTGAGTTGATTAAGTTTGTATACTCTTTTCTTTGCTTTCCTCTACAATAGTCCCCTGGTATAGGTCTTCGCATCAGAGAGATTGGGGATTTTTGATTTGAAGTTCCGATGTAGAAGTCTGGTGGCTTATGAGTGTACTTAAGTAGCTATTCAGGAAAAATACTGATCTGAGGCCTAGATAGCCCCATATCGTTGGAAATGATCCGTATAAGTGAGGACAGAAAAATAAATATCAGACGAAAATCCCCCATTGATGGGCATGAGGAGACTGGGAAGATACGGAAAGTTATGGGATAAGTCCTAAAGAATGATTGCTACTGGTGAATAATGGATCGAACTCTATAGATGGGGCGTTTTTGAGATTCATGGTAGGTTCGCATGAGGAGTTCTCCGAGCAGACCAAAGCAAAATAGCTGTATCCCAGTTAAGAGAAGGACTACGACTAAAATGAGTAGGGGACGGCCGCCTATGTCTTCGCCAAAACCGAACTTGAGGATGGTGAGGTAGATTCCCAACAGAAATCCGAGAAAGAGGGAGAGTAGGCCCATGGAGCCAAAGATATGCATGGGCCGGGTGAGGAATTTCTTCATAAACCAAACGGTTAGGAGATCCATTAGGACTCGGAAGGTGCGTCCTAGGCCATATTTGCTTTTACCATACTGCCGAGCATGGTGGCGTACTGGAATTTCAGTGATTCTGGCTCCTTCGATAAAGGCTAAGGCGGGTAAGAAGCGGTGGAGTTCTCCATAAAGGTTCATGTCGGCGACGACTTCGGCGCGATAGGCTTTGAGGGAGCATCCGTAGTCATGGAGCTGGACTCCTGTGACTTTGCCGATGATCCAGTTGGCGATTTTAGAGGGTAGGAGCCTAGTGACTGCATCATCTTGGCGTTGTTTGCGCCAACCACTGACGAGATCGTAGCCTTGTTCGATGGTTTCTAGGAGGAGGGGAATGTCGGCGGGGTCGTTTTGAAGATCGGCATCAAGGGTAATGAAGATATTACCTTGGGCGTATTGAAATCCGGCGGCCATGGCTGGAGTTTGACCGTAGTTTCGGCGGAGAATAATGGCTTTGAGATGGGGGGTTTTGTGGGCGAGTTCGGTTAAGAGTTCTGTGGAGCCGTCGCTGGAGCCATCATCAACGCAGATGAGTTCGTAGGTGTGTTGGGTTTGGGGGAGTATTTTGGCGATCGCCTCTACCAATAGCGGCAGGCTTTCTACTTCGTTGTAAATGGGAGCGATCACGGAAATTTCGGGCTTAGGAGTGGTTTCAACGGTAGGCAGAGTTGGGGAAGCATTCATAGGATTAGGGGTTCTTGAGACTAAACTGTTTATAAAGCCAGGCAAGTAGAGCGCCGATCGCCTCTGCTAATACACTAATGACCCGATATAAGGCGACTCCACTGAGGATGATAGCAGGTGGATAGACTCCATCCAAGAGGGCGATCGCTGTGGCTTCAAAGACTCCCAGTCCTCCGGGTGCGCCAGGAATGACTAAGCCGAGTAACCAGGCAAAGCTAAAGGCACTCAAAAGTTGGGGAACTTGCGCCATTTCTATGGTCGATAGGGCTGCCAGGGCAAATAAAAATCCTAGTCCTCGAATCAAGAGAAATCCCATTTCACCGAGTAAGGGTTTTAAAGGATAGCGCTTTAACTCGGCTGAGGGTTGCTCCTGGGCTGCTAGGTCTCCTTTTGCTTTCTTTTTCGAGAGAAAAGTGAGGATAGGATTCAATATCCGAGGATGAACGCCTATCAGGACGATGACTAAAGTTACTCCTTGCAGCAGTCCTCGGCTTTGGGGACTCGCACCTGCGGCTAAGATCAGGGCTGAAGCTGCCATGAGTAAGGGTTCCATTAGGGTGCTGAGGATGGCGATCGCCCTTGGAACACCCACACTTTGAGCGGCTCGAATGCGACCATAGAAATGCCAGACGTTACCGGGCAAATATTTACCAATATTAGTGATCAGATAGGTTTGAATGCTCCAAAGAGCTTTAACCGGTTGGTTAAACTCAGCTAAAATCCAGCCCCAGATCCAGCCTGACCAAATATGAGCGGCGATCGTAATCAGAAGGGCGATCGCCAAACTCATCCATCCCCACCCACTGATGCGGATCGCCAGCACCTCCTGCCAATGATCTTTGAAAGCTTTCGCCAGAAAAAACAACGCCAGCCCCACAATAAACCATCGTAGGTAAGGTTTTAAAATGGAGAGTAGGCGTTGAACAAACGGTTTCATCGTCTCAGATTTAGACAGGATTTAAACGCCATAACCAATTGAGACCAGTACGAGGATTTTTGCTTTCGCTGACTGGCTCTAGAGTCCATTCATCAACTGACTCAATCTGTGCAATCAGGTCTGGAGAAGGATGGTAGACCAACAGATTTTCATACTCTTTTGGAATTTGACCCAAACTATCATCGACTAACCATACTTTTATCCTCGGATCGAGTCTATAGCTCAGAACCCCTAAACGCATTCCCGGATGACTTTTAGTAATCAACAGAGGGTGAGAACTATTATTAACAATCTTAGCCACCTCTAAACTGTGGGAATCAGCACGTTTATTCCACCAGTCTTGAGATTGGGCACTTAATCCACAAGAGATAATCCCCAAGGAGAATAAGAAGATAGTAATCACTTTCCAAAGATTCGCTTGATATCGCTTCCGAGAAAAAATTTGAACAGATAAAAGATAAGAGACTACAAGTTGCATTCCTAGAAAAGTCGGAATAATATAGCGTTGAACATTCGATCTTGTCGATCTATATACTAAATCGGGGATAGCTAGAATTAACCAAGGAATAACGACTAGTAAAATGGCAAATAAATAGGTTTTTCTATCTGTAGTCTTCTGGGTAAAGTACAAAGCATAAATAACTAAACCAACCACACTGAGCAAAAGTGGAATAAATAATTTCAAAGCTATAGAATTTGTATCTGAACTTAAGCCAAAATCTACAAACTGTCTAGCTGTATTACCCAGCCAACTTTTGAGATAAAAACTCAGGGGGGGGTTACCAGATTCTGATTGCCAAGTGGCTGTATTTTGAATGGCATTGAAGTTCATCAAAATTACGATAATCCAGGGAATAAAAGCGATCCAGCCGATGAGATTTGCTCCCAGGTAAATCGTGAGCATTTTTCTCCATCGAAATCGCTCTAACCACAGGCAATAAATCCCATGAGTGAATAATACTAATACAAACAGAATATGGGTGTATAATCCTAACACGATACTCCCGGCATAAATCCCCCAACTATACCCCTTTTGTTTTATCCATTTAGGGGATTGATAGTGTAAGCGTATGGCTCTTAATAAAGCAGCACTAGAGAATAAGGTGACAACGACTAATAAGCTATATTGTCTGGCTTCTTGAGCATACAAGATTTGAAACGGAGAAATAGCCAATAAACCCATAGCTATCCATCCAGTCAGGGAGGATTCAAATAGCTCTAAACATAACCAATACACACAAGGAAGTGCGAACAAGCTGATCATAGCCGATAAGCTACGGGTTGCTGCTACTGAACTGCCAAACCACCCGCGCCAAAAACGGAGCATGACAAAATATAAAGGCGTATGTTCAGAATTATGAGTTAGAGCTTGTACAACATCGGCAAAGGAACGGTCTGGACTGGGGTGATAATAACTTTGAATATCTTCTATGCTCAGAATTTCATGCCTAGGTAAAATTTGCACCAATTCACTTGCGGAGGAACCGGAAACTCTCAAAGCGGTAAAGGTTTCATCGAGCCAATAGATTTTATTATCTAGATGATAAAAACGAAAAAAAACGCCTAACAGTATACAGAGAATCATTAATAACTGTATTGTTTTTTTCATGGTAGACTCAATTTAAAAATAATCTTTGAGTTGGGAGTTTTGATTAAAGATATATTCATAAACTTTGTTCCCATAGAGTGTCTTAAACTCCTCTCTCGATCCTTCATAGTTGTCCGTGCGACTAATGACTCGTGGATCGTGATAAGTTTTTTTCTTGACTTCTTCTTTGGAAACTTGTTGTTGAACTTCCTCCAGCTTTTTTGAATCTAAGCTTTGGCCAAAATGGGCGGTAACTTTGGAGAATTCATCAGCCATATTTTTTTTCAAGTTCTCATACCTAAGAATAGTTTTCTTCTCGCTTGTTGTTTCTTGAATTAACCATTTACTGAGATGCTTGGCATACAGGGTTGACCAATATTCAATTCGCTCAAGATCGCTGGTCTTTTCTTGATAAAAGTTTAACTGTGAATAAATCGTTGGCACTGGATCTCGGTAGAGATAGATGACATTTTTGCGATAAACATCGAGATCGAGATCGTGGGTATGATAGGTCATGAAATCTTGTCTATTTTTATAATAAAAAACTCTGATTAGAGAGGGACGCTCAAAATACAATTCCATCATCAAGCGCATCCAATGGCTTCCGGTTCTGGGAAAACTGATAAAAAAGGGGAAGTCTGGGTCACTAGTGAACTTTTCAATGAGTTTTTCATCATTAACTCGTTTTGATAAATCTTGATAAGAACTGGGATCGGCGATCAGTTGCTTAACTAGCTGAATGGCTCGACTAATCATGATAATTTACCTCTCTAAAGAAAGAATATAGATTTTCCATACAGAAGTGACTAGATTACCCTATATAATAGTGCTGATGTGTATAATATGGCAAGCTATTGATTGAAATGTTATGAATTGTAAAAGTATAGCTGTCTTACTGACTTGCCACAATCGAAAAAACAAAACATTAGAGAGCTTAGACTCACTATTTACTCAAGATCTGTCCCCGGATTTTTCTCTGGTGGTATACTTAGTTGATGATGGCAGTACGGATAGAACTTCAGAGGCGATCGCGAAAACCTATCCTCAAGTTAATATTCTCCAGGGTAAGGGTAACCTATTTTGGAATGGAGGAATGCGCCAAGCCTTTGCTGCGGCTCTAGAAGTGGGTCATGATTACTACCTATGGCTCAATGATGATACAACCCTCTATCCTCATAGTCTTAGCACTCTTTTGGACACTCATCAACAAGTGAGCGATCGCGGACAACCGCACTCTATCATTGCTGGATCAACCCAAGATCCAAACACTCAGGAATGGACTTATGGAGGCTATCGGCAACTGGGATGGTGGTATCCTCCCTTTAGGTGTTCGCCTGTCAAACCCACAGACACCCCACAATCTTGCGATGTGATGTGTGGCAATATTGTCCTCATTCCTCAAGAAGTCACTGTTATCGTGGGCAATCTCGATCCTGCCCTTACCCATTATGCTGGAGATTGGGACTATGGATTGCGAGCCAAACAAAAAGGATGTCAGGTTTGGATTACGCCAGGATATTTAGGCACTTGTGCCAGAAATCCCAAACCCGATCCGGTTAATACCCCTAATCTAAAACAAGGGTTAGAAAAGATTGACAAACCCAAAGGTTTAGCCCTACAAACAGTTACCCTACATCCTTGGGAAGAGTGGAAACTCCTGATGCAACGACATGGGGGAATTTTATGGCCCATTTTTTGGGTTTTACCCTACCGGAAATTACTTTTGCCCAAGTTATTCGATCGCCACTAGGAGGGTTCAACCCTGAAAAAAGATTAAGTGTTTATTGCTATTGTTATGGATCGACCGAAACTTTATG
Organism: Roseofilum sp. Guam; assembly: GCF_017746735.1. Classification (NCBI taxonomy): domain Bacteria; kingdom Bacillati; phylum Cyanobacteriota; class Cyanophyceae; order Desertifilales; family Desertifilaceae; genus Roseofilum; species Roseofilum sp. Guam. Next base: position 45,018 of record NZ_JAGHZN010000014.1, read on the forward strand.
GAAAATATTCGCGTTGCCTGGTTAATTCCTGCGGTTAGAAGGGGCGCTTATTGGCAACCCGTTCTCCGGGAATTCACAAAAATCTATCCTCAAACTCAATTTTACACCAGTCAAACCTGGCCAGGATTCGATCCAGAGGCTCCGGGGGCAAAAGCGATTACAATTATTGGTAAATATCGTTTTCAGGAAACTCAAACCGTAGAATCTGGGTATAATCGGGGCATTATTTTGGTCTCCCCTACTGTTATTTTTCCATTACTCAAGTATAAGCCCGATGTTGTTTTTGTCAGTAGCTTCTCGATCTGGACTGTGTTGGCGATCGCTCTTAAGCCTATCGGCAAGTGGAAGTTAATCTTAGTCTACGAAAGCAGTTCTCCGAATGTTGATTTTCGCGATAGTGGCTTGCGCTCCCAGTCTCGTCGGTGGATGACTCAATTTATGGACAGTTTTATGTCTAATTCGCGTCGAGGAAAAGAATATTTAATAGAAATTTTAGGGGTAGATTCAAAGAAAATAGAAGCTCGCCCTTATATGGTTCCAGATACGAAAACCCTGTTGCAACAGAAATCGCCAACTTCATCTCTATCCCTAGAGCTAAAATCTCCTGTTTTCCTATCTGTAGGGTTACTGGTTCCCCGTAAAGGAATAAAATATTTGTTAGACGCTTGTTGTCTTCTGCGCGATCGCGGATACTCGAATTATCATTTAGTCTTAGTCGGAGATGGAGAGCAACGAGCAGAATTAGAAGCTTTTGCCCAAGACAATCACTTAGAAAAACAAGTGACTTGTACCGGTTGGTTAAACTATGGCGAACTGGGCAGTTATTTTGAAATAGCGGATGTGTTTATTTTTCCCACTTTAGAGGATACTTGGGGGGTGGTGCTATTGGAGGCAATGGCGTTTGGAAAGGCAATTATTTCCTCTAAATGGGCGGGGGCTTCGGAAATGGTTGTTGAAGAGGAAAATGGCTATGTAGTCGATCCCTATAAAGTCGAAACTATTGCCGAAGCAATGATACGATTAATTGAAGATCCAGAATCGATCAAAAAAATGGGACAAAAATCTCAGGAATTAATGGATGAAAATAATGCCGAAAAAGCGGGATTATTTTTGGCGAGTCAAGTGGAAAAGGTACTGGAAAAATCGAATTAAAGTTAAGGATACTCTAGTTGAGTTGAATGATAAATCCATGAAAATTCTCTTATCAGCATTTGCGTGTGAACCGGGACAAGGCTCTGAGGAAGGAGTCGGTTGGAATGCCGCGGTTGAGTCAGCTAAACACGATCAAGTTTGGGTGATTACGAGAAAGTTTTGTCAGCCCTCAATTGAAGCTCAATTAGAGCGTCATCCGATTCCTAACTTACACTTTCGCTATGTAGAACCGTTTGGGTGGAAAGAAAATTTTAAGGGTAGACAAGGAGGTGTACAACTCCATTATTATTTGTGGCAAATTTTAGCGTATCAGGAAGCCCAGCGCTTACATCAAGAAGTTCAGTTAGATGTGGTGCGTCATGTGACTTATGTTAAATTTTGGTCACCCAGTTTAGTTTGTCTATTACCGATTCCCTTTGTTTGGGGCCCCATAGGCGGAGGAGAAGCGGCTCCTAAACCGTTTTGGCATGATTTTAGCTTTAAAGCAAAATTATATGAAACGGCGCGGGATATTGCCCAAAAAATTGGAGAAAGAGACCCATTTACCCGGCTGACAGCTCAACGGAGTGCGATCGCCCTCGTAACGACAGAAGATACAGCCAAACGGGTCAAAAAAATGCCCATTTCCCAGATAGAACTCTATTCGGAAGCCGGTCTCTCCCAAGCAGAAATGACCCGGTTAGCCTCCCTAGGAGAACCTCCTGCCTCTCCCATCCGCTTTATTAGTCTAGGGCGCTTGTTACACTGGAAAGGGTATCATTTATCTGTCCGTGCATTTGCCCAAGCTAATTTACCCAACGCCGAATATTGGTTGTTGGGAGATGGGCCAGACCGTCAGAAACTAGAAGCTTTAGCCAAGACATTGGGGATAGGAGAGCGCCTAAAATTTTGGGGCAAACGTCCCCGCGATGAAAGCCTAGAGAACCTCGGACAATCTCATGTTCTGGTGCATCCGAGTTTACATGATTCTGGGGGCTGGACTTGTCTGGAAGGCATGGCTGCAGGTCGGCCCATTATCTGTTTAGCGATCGGAGGGCCAAATACCCAGGTAACAGAAGAAACCGGAATTAAAGTACCAGCCCTAAATCCCGATCAAGCAGTCAGAGGGATAGCTGAAGCGATGAAACAACTAGCTCAAAACCCTGAACTCAGAGAAAAATTAGGACAAGCTGGACAAAAACGGGTGCGAGAAGTCTACGATTGGGAGATTAAGGGCCAGTTTTTTGCGCAACTTTACAGAAAGGTGGCTAAACAAGATCACCCTGATTAAATTCAAATGAGTCAGGAGTTTAATTGAGAGCGTTAGGACAAGGAGATTATTGAAATGATTGATGCTGGAAAGCGGAATATTCTTGGAGTTCTGGTTAATGTAATTGATTATGAAGGGGCAGTTGCGCAAGTTATCCAAGCCGCAAAAGCAAAAAAAGGACTATCGGTTTGTGCCTTACCCGTTCATGGCATCATGACGGGGGTTCTCGATAATACCCACCGCTTCCGGCTCAATCATATGGACTTAATTTGTCCCGATGGGCAACCGGTGCGTTGGGCCCTAAATTTAATTCATAAGGCCGGATTATCTGACCGGGTGTATGGCCCCAATTTAACCTTGAGGGTATGCGAGCGAGCGGCACAGGAGGGGCTACCGATTTACTTGTACGGCTCTCGACAAGAGGTTGTAGACACTTTGTCTCAGAAGTTGCGAGAACGCTATCCTCAGCTTAAAATAGCTGGCTATCAGCCGGGTCGCTTCTGGCAGATTAGTGTCGAAGAAAAACAAGAAACCGTCCAAACCATCAAAGAGAGCGGAGCCGCCATTACCCTGGTGGGTTTAGGATGTCCTCGCCAAGAGGTTTGGGTCTATGAATACCGGGATCATCTCTCTATGCCTGTTTTAGCTATAGGTGCAGCCTTCGATTTCCATGCTGGACTCGTACCTCAAGCCCCACCCTCCCTGCAAGCATTGGGATTAGAGTGGCTCTATCGCCTCATTCAAGAACCGAAACGACTCTGGAAACGCTATGTTTTACTCAATCCCTATTATGTTTGGCTATTAAGTTTACAAATTTTGGGCTTGCGTAAATTTAATCCGAATACTACCACCCCTCCAGAAGAGGAAATGCGATATGGTTAATTTTGAAAATTAATAAGCCCCTCTACGCCCCAAGACCACTTGTACCGTTTTGAGTAAAATTTCAAAATCCAGGGCTAACGACCAATTATTAATATAAGACATATCTAATTTAAAGGCATCGTCAAAGTTTTTAATATCCGATCGCCCCGAAACTTGCCAAAGTCCTGTAATTCCTGGTAAAACGTTGTGGCGCATAAAGTGGTGCTCTGCAAATCCTTCAATATCACGCAGGGGGAGAGGACGGGGGCCTACCAAACTCATTTCTCCAATTAAAACATTGACGATTTGGGGCAACTCATCTAAACTGTAACGCCGTAAAAACTTACCTACCCTGGTGATTCGGGGATCATCTTTCATTTTGAATAAAACGCCCCCTTTAATTTCATTTTTGGCTTCTAATTCCTTCATTAGCTGATCGGCATTAACCACCATGGTTCTGTACTTCCAGACTTTAAAATGTCGTCCCTTAAGGCCCATACGAGTTTGTTTGAAAAAGATGGGGCCGGGGGAGTCTATTTTGATAGAGATCGCCAGAGCAATAAATAGAGGGCTACCCAAGAACAAAATCAGCATAGATACTACAAGATCAAATGCCCGCTTCATCCAAAAATCACTGCCTAATAAACCTGGTGGCTGAAACTGAATACTGGGCATTCCACCAATCATCTCAATTTTTGGATTATGATGAGGAACTTCCAGACCAATGGGCAATATCCTCAGTGCAATTCCTGAATTTTTTAAACTCCAGTAAAGGGGCATAATATTGCCTACTATATTCCATGAACAGAAAAATACTTCTCCGACATCAAGAGATTGAATTTCTTCCAGAACTTGAGACCACTGATTTGATTTTTTTTGTAGAGATAGATGATCGAGTTGCCCAACAATTGTAAATTCTTTATTACTATCGAGTTTCAATGCAATTTTAGCAATCAGGGTATCTTTAGGATTTCCAATCAGGAAAATTCGACGAGGTACTCGACCATGACGGCGAAGAGTAGTGATGGTTGCTTCTGCTATTAACCTTCCTGTTCCCACGTAGACAATTACAAATAACCAAGATAGTACAAACATCGACCGAGAAATAATCAGACCTGGTTGATAGATAAAAGCAATAACAATCAAAACGCCTTGAGCGAAGGTAATACTTCTAAGTAAATTGCTAAATTGACGACGATTGCGGCGATCGCCATATAATCCTCCCGTTGCGATCATCCCTAGGGTAATCCATAAAATCGGAAACAAAAATCCAGGTTGCTCTGGAGTATAAGCTAATAAGTGAAAAGAGGGAACATGCTTTAACCAATCAACCCGTTCAACAATAACCTTAGCACTCTTCCAAGCCAAGGCAATCATCACTGTATCTAAGCACAGAAAGGCTAGAATTCTCAGCCAAGCAACGATCAGTCCTCGTCGCAGACCTACAATGGTGGGAACCCGCAAATCAACATGATTATGGGGTGATTTATGGGTTTTGTAAGGGGTTTGGGGCAGATTATCTGACATAATTTAACCTTTGCTGCCTCGATCGCAGGTCGAATCTTGAATTTCAACCCTGATCAGATCTTTTCCCAGGCTAGAAACAGGGTTACAGTCGATTGGCACTACACCTTGATACTCTCTGAGACTTCAGATGGTCTTCCAGCCTGAAATTCTACTTACTTCTGATGATATCCAGAAGTGGGTTAATTTTAGCATTCTCCCCATGGGTTGTCCAAAGGTTAACTATCCCCTGCCTATAATTTGGGTTTTATGTCTATTTTTTATTTACCTCGAAGATAATCTCTGGAAGGCGATCTGTATCGGGAGAGCGATCGCCTGTTTTATTCTCTTAACGGCAGATCTGTAATTCTGAATATCGGTTATTTTGACACAATTGTTGAAACGACTGAGTAATTTGAGGATACTGCTGGGGATTTTGACCATACATCACCCTCATTTTATGAAACTCTTCTGGGGATAAATTATGCTGTTGTAAAACAGTTTGTGACTGGCTACAAAAACTTTGTAAATGACTAATAATATCTTGGGAAATTCCAGTGGTATTACTTACGGTTCCTGCCTCTAGATTACAATCAAAAACGGGTTTATTTCCTATGGGAACCAATCCTTGAGTATTTTGCAGAGTCGTTTCCCGAGCCAATTCAATTTCCAAAACCGATTGCACAAAATTGGCCATTTGTACGGGAGAATTAAATTGAGCTTGTGCAGTGCTTGCTCCCGCTAACGATCCACATAAAGATAATACACTCGCAATTAACGTCCGGCCGATCCATTGGCAATCCAAACAGAATCCACCAGAAGAGCGAAGTTGAACTTGAAAATTAAATGAATGATTCATAATGGCACATTAAAGACACAAGACGATCAACTCTTTTGAATTCTTTTAGGAAGATGAAGTTCCATATCTATCTCAGATTGTCAGCTCTACTCGCTTGGCAGTGGTTCCTGGTAAGAGCTAATCAGTAATGGGAGATAATCTCCAATTGTACGTCAAGATTTCCGATATAGCTGACAGATTTGGATAATGTGAGTCTGGAGAATTTCCCGTTCAGCTCTTCCTTGCTTGAGTCCCCACTCTAGGGAAAGCAAGAGAGGTAGAGTGCGCTGTAATGAGGCAAAAGGGAGCGATCGCACCTGTTGTTTGAGAAAATACACCCGTTTAGGATTAGCCACCTCAGCAGCTTGAGCAATTTGGCGATCATCACGTTCTCCGCTCTCAACCATCAATTTAACCCATAACCACGTGCGAAACTGACCCACCAAGGTAGCAACAATCCTTAAAGCGGGTTCATTTCTGTGTAATAAACCCTCAATCAAAGTTAAACTCCGATCTACCTGGCCTTTAGCGATCGCCTGCGCCAATTCTAAACTCGTTTGCGTATTGGAGACCACCAACCGCTCCACATCCTGGTCATTCAAAACCTCACCATCTGGATGATATAAGACCAACTTCTGCAACTCATTAACCAACCGACGAGTATCATTACCTACAGACTGACTCAAAACTTCCGCTCCTCGTTTGGTTAATTTCACCCCCTGTTGACTCGCCACTTCCTCAACCCGTTGCAAGAGTAAATCAGTCTTCCAAGGTGGAATTAAAGAAAATTCCCGGAATTCAGCATACTTTTGCATCAGCTTCGTCACTTTCAATCGTTGATCGAGTTTTCCGGCTACCGTTAGTAATAGCACTGATGAGGTTAACAGAACCGGTAAAGTCCGCTCTAACTCAGCCAATAGACTACCAGATGCCTGCTGAAATAGACCTGTATTCACCAACCAAACCAACCGATTTCCAGAACCAAATGGAGGAGTCATCGCTTCGTTTAAAGCTTCCATAACACTCCCCGGCTGATCCGGTAAGACCTCAGTATAATTAAACGAAATCCAATTGGGATCGAGGAGGCGATCGCGTAACTGCTTAACCCCCTGCTGCATAGCAAACTCATCATCTCCCCAATACACATAAATTGGCATTAACCTAAACCATGAAACGTCGAAACCTACTCCATAAAATCGCCTTAGGCGCAGCCAGCACCTATAGTATCACCGCCTGTCAATCCCCGAACCCTCCTCAACCTAACCCCGAACCCACTCCCAGCCAACCCCTCATTCGCTGGCGCATGGCCACCAGTTGGCCCAAATCCCTAGATATCATCTTTGGAGCCGCAGAAATCCTTTGTCGGCGCGTCGAACAAATGACTGAAGGCCGCTTCACGATTACCCCCTATCCTGCCAATGAAATTATTTCTCCCCTACAAATTCTCGATGGTGTAATTGCAGGAACCGTAGAATGTGGCCATAGCAGTCTTCTCTTTTCCTTTGAGCGAAATCCGGCTCTGGGACTCCTTTCGGGTGTCCCTTTTGGTATGAACACTCAACAGCATAATGCCTGGTTTTATTATGGGGGAGGACTAGAGGCCATGGAAAAAATTTATCAAGATTTTGGCGTGAATGTGTTTCCCGCTGGTAACACTGGGCTACAAATGGGCGGATGGTTTAGTCGCCAGATTAATAGCATCAATGACCTCAAAGGCCTAAAAATGCGAATTCCTGGTCTGGGCGGTAAGATACTGGAACGACTCGGCTGTGAAGTCCAAGTTTTGCCTGGGGATCAAATTTTTCCAGCATTGGAGCAAGGTACAATAGATGCTGCTGAGTGGATTGGGCCCTATGATGATGAAAAACTTGGACTCAACCGCATTGCTCCTTATTATTACTATCCGGGTTGGTGGGAACCTTCATCTGTACTGATTGCCTTAGTTAATCGAAGGCAATGGGATCAGCTTCCCAAAACATACCAAGAAATTTTTCGTTCTGCTGCTCTTGAAGCTTATTTTTTCACCATCAGTCGATATGATGCCGCTAATGGAGAAGCCTTAGAGCGAATGATGTTAAGTGGTACCGAGTTACGTCCCTACAGCCAAGACATTTTACAAAATGCCTACCAAGTGGCCTTAGAACTCTATGAAGAGTATGCCTCAGAAAGTGATGACTTTGCTAGAATCTATCAACAAGGGAAACAGTTTCAATCTCGTATTTATAAATGGTATCCAATTAATGACCTAACTTATTCTGATTTTATCTCTGGAATTTCCCCAAAAAATTAACTATTTATGCCTTCTTTTTTTTAGAAAAACCCTGAACATTCAGTATAAAATATATATAATTAGGTACATTGCCACCCCCTTCAATCGATCATGTTTAATCCAATTGTCCGATCTGTCAACTTATCAATATCCAATATCCTGAAGATTACAAAAAACAGGAAAATTACCATTAAAAACAAGCTGAACTTAGCTTTTGGTAGTTTGATTGGAGTTACCTTTTTAATTATGGGAGTTAATTATTGGAGTAGTGTCCAAGCCACTTTGAATATTAATCGGACGGAAGAATTGCGAATGCCGATCGCTCTATCGTCTTCAGAAGCACAAAGTAATTTGCTAAAAATGCTCTCTAATGTACGCGGTTATTTGGTAACGGGAGATGCTGTATTTCGACAACAATATCAGGAATCTAGACATGCTTTTGAAGAGAATCTTCATGAAATGGAGCAGCTATTTCAACAATGGAACGTGCCGATACAACTAGAACAGTTGAAAAACTTGCGCCGATTTTATGAAATTTGGTCAGAGTTGCCTCCTTACCTCTTTGACTTAAAAGATGATCGCCTCAAGAGTGAGCCAGGATTTCGTCTTTGGGAACAAGAAGGAGAACTATTAGCGATTCATATTTTAGCCAATATTGATAAAATAAGCCAAGAGCAAAATCCGAGATTGTTATCAGATCTTGAGTTATTCCAAGAGACGATTAATCTTAAAAGTTTATTTTCCTTATTGGTAGCTGATATGAGGAATTACATTAGTACACGAGAGGATAAATATCGCTTCGATTATACAGCACATTATCGGAAGAGTAAAGCTAGCTTAGAAAATATTCAATCTAGGTTGTATTCCTTGACCCAAAGTCAGCAAGAAGCTTTGAATGATATTATTGAAGATTTTGCTGAAATAGAAATTATTATAGAAAATACTGTTGAAATTATCGAGAGCGATCGCTATCGAGAAGATCTGCATATATATCAAAGCAAAGCTGAACCGATCGCCAAAGAAATGCTGATTATATTAAATTATATTGTCGAGACGCAAAAACAACAATTTAGATCCGAATTAACATCCGGTGTCTCCAGCTTGAATTCTGCTCAACTACAAACCTTAATAGGTTCCCTATTGATCCTAATTTTAGGGTGTATTATGACTCTAGTATTGCAACGTAAAATCTCCGATCCGATCCAAAGATTAACAGAAGTGACAAATTCAGTAATATCGGGAAATCTTGAAGTCAAAGCTTCAGTGGAGTCTGGGGACGAAATTGGGATTTTAGCCCAGACATTTAATGAGATGACGGATTCTCTTAAGCTTTCTCTAGACACATTAGAAATGTATAACAAAAACCTGGAATCACTGGTAGCAGAAAGAACTGAAGAACTCCACGTAAAAAACAAAGAGCTGCAATTAACTTTGCATAACTTGAAACAAACTCAGTCCCATCTCATTCAAGCAGAAAAAATGTCAAGCCTGGGACAAATGGTGGCTGGAATTGCCCATGAAATTAATAATCCCATTAGTTTTATTCAATGCAACCTTTCTCCCTTGACTACCTATTGTCAAGATTTACTCGATTTAGTGCAATCTTATCAAGAATTGTATCCAGATGATATGAATATGGCTAAAAAGATAGAGGAGATTGATTTAGAATACATTGAGGAAGATTTGCCGAAGCTAGTTGAATCTATGGATATGGGGGCTAATCGGATTTATAACATTGTCTTATCTTTGAAGAATTTTTCGAGAAGCGATCAAGCAAACTTAAAAGAAGCGGATATTCATGAAGGTGTTGAAAGCACATTGTTGATTTTACAACATCGCTTAAAATCAGCTAGCAATCAAGGAAGAACAATTCAGATCAACAAAGAATATGGTGATTTACCTTTGGTGGAATGTTACCCGGGGGAACTCAATCAAGTCTTTATGAATATTTTAGCTAATGGCATAGATATTTTAGAGTCTATGGTGGAAGGAGACAATAGGAATGCAGACTTGGAGGATGGAGTCTTAACAATTCATACTGAATATCAGGCAGAAACGGACAGGATATCCATTCAAATTCAGGATAATGGCCCAGGTATAGATGCCGAAATTACAAAGAAAATTTTCGATCCTTTTTTCACAACTAAACCTGTGGGTGAAGGCACGGGTTTGGGACTATCGATTAGTTATAAAATCATTACAGAGCATCATCAGGGGATGTTAAAATGTTATTCAGAACCGGGTGAAGGCGCTAGGTTTGAAATTGAAATTCCAGCTCATCAAAGCTGGACATCATTACCCCATGAAGATCAGAGATTGAGTGCATGAAGCCTAGCTGAAAAGGGCTATAGAGAATAGAGGATTAAGATTTAAGTTTATGGTTAGTTTTCTCTCAAGAACAACTCCTGAACAGCCGATTCCCGATCGCTTACAAACCGGATTAAACTCGATCCGCAACCAGTTACGGGACGGGCAAAGACAGATGGCGGACTGGGAAGGGGGAGAGTTGGCGGTTTCTGCTGTACCGGGATCGGGGAAGTCTACGGGGATGGCGGGTGCAGCGGCGATCGCCATTGCCCAAAATCGTCTCCATATCCATCATCAACTGGTGGTGGTGACGTTTACTCGTTCAGCCGCAGCGAGTCTGAAGGGCAAAATTCGCCGCCATCTGCAAACCCTGGGCTTACCGTCCACGGGTTTTGTGGTGCATACGCTCCATGGGTTGGCTCTACAAATTGCGACGCGCCATCCAGAGTTGTCCACCCTGAGTTTAGATGCACTCACACTAATTTCTCCCAACCGATCGCACCAACTGCTCCGCCAAAGTGTCGAACACTGGGCTAATAGCCACCCCAGACTGTACAAAAGACTCTTGGAGGGCAACCAGTCGGACGGAGAAGAAACGGAACGGTTGCGCCGTCAAGGCGTGCTGCGTACTGAAGTTTTACCCCACTTAGGTTATACGGCGATCCACGAAGCTAAAAGCTCTGCTTTATTGCCCTCCGATCTCTTTGAACTAGCACAAATTCAAGAGAGTCAAACGTCTGGAGAGCATTACCCGATTTTACGCATTGCGGCGGGACTCTACGAAACCTATCAACAGCAACTGCGATCGCGTTCTTTGATCGACTATGATGACATGATCCTCGGAGCCTTGCGGGTTCTGGAGGATGTGGGCGCAAGACGGTTATGGCAAAATCAAGTCTTTGCCGTCTTTGAAGATGAAGCCCAGGACTCGAGTCCCCTACAGGCGAAATTGCTAGAAATTTTAGCCCAAAAGGAGCAGGATTCTGTAGGGGCGGGTTTACCCAGATCTGGGCTGATAGACAAAAATTTCGATAAACCCGCCCCTAACTCTGACAAAAATGCCAATAAACCCACCATCAACCTGATCCGAGTGGGAGATCCCAACCAAGCCATTAACTCCACCTTTACCCCAGCCGACCCCATTTATTTTCGTCAATTTTGCGATCGCCTGCGAACCCAAAACCAACTGATCTCCCTTGACTGTGCCGGGCGCTCTAGTCCCATTATTCTCCAAGCAGCTAATTTTATGCTCCAATGGGTAAACCAACATATTCAACAGCAAAATCAACCCGCCCCCTTACCCTTCAGCGTGCAACGGATTAAACCTGTACCTTCGGAAGACCCGCAACCGGACGCAAATCCAGCCCCAGAAGGTAACGGTTTAGAACTCTATGCTCCCCGTGATGTCTTCCAAAGTGTAGACTTAATTGGCGATCGCATTAAAACCCTATTTACCCAAGACCCCTATCGCAGTGCCGCTGTCCTAGTACGCACGAACGATCAAGGGCGATTTGTTGCCCATCAACTGCGGGAGAAATACGGAACCGAAATTAACCTATTTGAAGTCGCAGAAAGCGATCGCCACTCCCACGTTCCCGCCGAAATTCTCAACCTGCTCAACTTCCTCGAACGTCCCCATTCTCCTGACGCTCTCAAAGCAGCCCTCACCGTCCTCGCCAACCGCCGCCTTATTCCGCCCCAAGACCTCAACGCCCTTGCCAGCTTACCCGAAGTTTTCCTCTATCCCGGGCCTCTGGACTCTCCTGGAAGCCAAACCAGCAAAAGCGCCCAGCGTTACTGTCGCGCCCTCCTCCGCGCCAGATTAGATCTACCCCCTTACCAACTCATTCCCTTTCTCGGTCTCACCCTACGCTATAGCCAAAACGAACTCGCCACCGCCGATAAATTAGCAGAACGAGTCACCCAGCAAACCCTAGGTGACTCGTCCCTATCGGCTCTGTTGAGAGTTCTGAATGAAATTGTGCAATCAGAACGATTTGAGCCAGTTCAAGTAGATACCGCCGATGATTCCCCTTACATGCGGCTAGGCCAGCTTACCATCATTACCATGCACAAAGCCAAGGGATTGGACTGGGATTATGTCTTTTTGCCGTTTTTACACAAAAATATGATTCCTGGGAGTTTTTGGACTCCTCCCCAAACCCGATTTCTAGGAGAATTTAGTTTAGCGGAAGTCGCTCGTGCCCAAATTCGCGCTTATTTACACGACGATCCGATTCCAGAGGGCGATGAAGCTTGGCAAGAAGCTGAACAGTTAAAAACCGCAGAAGAATATCGCTTACTCTATGTAGCCATGACTCGTGCTAAACGCCTCTTATGGATGTCTGCTGCCAATAAAGCGCCGTTTACGTGGAGTAAGTTTAATGTTAATCGCCAGATGGCGCTTCAATCTCAACCCGTCTGTCCTGTTTTTCCTGCCTTAAAGCGTCAATTTCCTGAATCTGTAGTTTCAATTAAACATTAAAATACAGCATTTCCTGACTCAACAGTATAATCAAATAAACTTATTGAGCGCTTTCACCAATTGATGTACAGTTGTTGATGGATTATCTTTAGCTGGATTTGCGGGATCGTACTGTTCCAAAAGTTGTTCAGCCCGTTCAATCGCTTTCTTCTGTCTATCACGCAAGAGTTCATACATATTCTTATTGTTTTTTTCATATGTTTTACCCATATATGAAGATAGCTTAGAATCATATTTTTCTGGAGGTATCGCACTATCGCAATAATCAAAATGCAAGAGATACCATAATTCAAACTTTGGGTTAGAGTAGGCAATTTCAAAACCTTTATTTTTAGCACTAGATAGGGCAGAATGAAAATCTTGTAATTTCCAAGAATCCCGATCGAATACACACCAAACTCGATCGTAATCCCCATCTTCATCATTTAAGTGACTTGCATAATCAACCAATTGACTCGGATTTCGTCCCAAACCTTTTACTTTAACCACATCTTTAGGCACGCGAAAGCTTCTAAAATAGTTCGGTTCGGTTTTTGTTCCTTCACAAATGATTAGAAATCTTTGTTTAAGTTTTCTGATATCCTGTTTTCTCTCATATTTAGGTCTGCGGGACTTTCTATTTTTAGTCATTAGAGTTAATGAGATAACTTAGATCGCCAAGATATGGAATTGCACCATATCTTCCTTTAATATAGTCACTTTCAAATGCAGCATCATTCCTGACTTTATATTCTGCCAGAGAATATAAATCCGTAGCGCCATACCTATTCTTCTCTGTAAACCAAATTTGGTCTCTGCGAAATTTTTTATGGTTCAACAAGTGAGTATCATGGGTAATAAATATAAGTTGAGCATTATTTGGGTTATTATCTTTTGAGTTAAACAGTTCCACAATCCCCAGGCTAATCAGAGGGTGCAACCTAGCATCAAATTCATCAATAATCAACACTTGACTCTCCTTCAGAGCCATAATTAACCTTCCAGCCAGAGCAAATAACTTCTGTGTACCTTCAGATTCATGATGGTTCAAATTAAATTCTTCGATAGATGTAATATTACCATTCTGATCAAAGATTGGGTGCTCAGTACCCACATAAACTCTTCGTGTTCCTTTCACATCATCTGTCTCTATAATACTCTCTATAAGACTTCTCAGTAGTAGCTGCTTGACACTTTTTTGTTCTTCATTTCCTAAAATATCTCTGGGTTTTATTTTGATAGCACGTATCCCCAAGTCAAGTCTTTTAATCAATCCTTCAATATTATCATTCATTTCCTTATTTTCTAAGCAGCCTAATGTATATCTCATGTCTTCTGTGTCATTCAATCCAGACACAAGATTTAGTTTTTTACTTAACCATCCTAGTATTTTTTCTGCCAAATCAACATTGAATTGAGAGCAAACAGAAAGATACAAGGCATTGCTTCGAGTTAACTTTTTTAGGCTTTGTACTTGATATTTTTTAGATTGTTCTATTTTTTCTAAATCGCGAACAAACAGTTTTGTTTCTTTAACACTAGGAACATAATACAACCATTCAGATATTACTTTATCTTGAGTGACCTTAAATCCGTATCTGTATTGTGTTTCGTCCATAATGAAAACCAACTCAAACAATGATGGCTGTGTTTTCGTTTCTGTGCTGAGTCTAAACGGCTCTACCTTTATTTTTTCAGTACTCTGAGTTTCTTTTGATGAATTGATGATAAACCACTTCATAAAACCTAACGCTTTCACCAGATTACTTTTACCACTAGCGTTAGCTCCATAGATGGCTGAACTCTTCAGTAGTTTTAGATTCTGATCTACACTAAAACTATTGTCTTCATCGATTTGTGGATTTTTAGAGACGAGATTAGCCGCAACCATACTGAACGTGACAGTCTCTTTAAAAGATCTGTAGTTGCCAACACTAAACTCAATAAGCATGGGTGATTCTCGGGACTTATATCAAAGATTGGAGAAAAAATCTCAAATCTCGTGTACTCACCATATTAGCCCATAAGTGGTATTGTCCCCAAAGGAGCAAGGAACTATCACGTTGCATCTTTTGGGTTTTACCCTATACTCTACACTATAGCTAAGGAGAAGGTAATGCCTGGAGGTTTGCTCAACAATGTTGTCATCCCAATCTAAGCTATTGTTGATTGGACAAGTCAAAGCCCAAAGCGGAGTGCCTATTAAGACCATTCGCTATTATGAGCAATTGGGATTGATTGAAGCGATCGATCGCACAGAGGGAGGATTTCGCCTATTTTCGCCCCAGGTTCTATCTCGGTTGGCATTTATCCGGAGATCGCAACATTTAGGCTTTAGTCTCCAAGAAATTAAGCAGATTTTACAGATTCACGACCAAGGTGAACTCCCCTGCGAGCAGGTACGCCACAATATTAAGGTTAAAGTTGCCGAGATTGACCGCCGCATTACCGAATTAAAGCAGTTAAAACAAGAATTACTCGATTTAGTCCAAACCTCTCCCCACGTCAATCCATCAGAAGAGCCAATTATTTGCCCCATTATCCAACAATCTAAAAAATAGGGAATAGGCCTTGCCGTAGTGAATTATTTCATCTAATTTGATGCATTAAATTGTGTTTGTAGTGAGGGATTGAGCAATCTCCAGCTAGGCTTTTAATATCAAATCTATTTATTTACGCTACAGAGATCTGTAGGGGCGGGTTATACCCAAATCTTGTAGACTGACAACTATGGCAAGTAAACCCGCCCTCCTCCACGATGTCTCTACTTGTAGCAACCATTTAAGGATTTGATATAAGCACTCTTCGTGCTTACTACAAACAAAGCCCTATTTTAGGTGAAACAGTCCACTACAATCTATTTTAAGGGCGCTCAATATGGATTAAATTGGACATATTTTCAAACGTATCATCATGGCTAATCACAAACAATTGCCGGAAAGATTTCAGATTCCCAATAGCCTCCGCCAATTGTTGACGGCGTGGGCGATCCATGTTCGTCGTCGGTTCATCAAAAAAGGCAATATCTAAATCTGATAACGTCCGCAAGATTGCCAATCTCACTGCCAGAGCAGCACACATTTGCTCCCCTCCGGATAAGCTCTTAAAGTTGCGCTTATAGCCATCTTCTTGCACCACAATATCATAATCTTCGGTCCATTCTAGTGCCACATTTTGCCGGTTCATCAGTTCCCGAAAAATCGAATCTGCTTCTTGGGAAATCTCGGCTAAATAGAACTTCGTAATTCGGGGTGAAGCTTGATTAAAGAAAAATCGAGCATCTTTAATAAATTGCCCGTTTCGTTTGGCTCTTTGTAATTCGACTACGGTTTGCTCTCGTTTCTTAGCAATTTCTCCTTTTGTGACTAAGGATTGACAAATTTTGGTTAATTCTTTGCGCTGGTATGAAAGGGTCGCTTCCAGTTGTGCCAAGCGATTATTCATATTTTTTAGCTCTTGCTCGACTTGTTGGATTTCTGCTAAACTATAGGTAGAATTAAGCCGATCCAACTCAGTTTGTTGTTTCTGTTTAGAGATTTCCAGTTCTTCCAACTTTGCCCTAGTTTCCGCCAGTTTCTGTTGTCGCTCTTCTAGGGTTTGTGCTTCTTTTTGCGATTGCAGATAGAGCAAATAGCCGGCAGAATGCTCTTGTTTGAGTTGTTCGACTTGGGCGATCTCTGCTTCAAGGTTTTCAAAATTAGCCAGTTGCGCCTTGAGTCCATCAATAGCGTGCTGAATCTCTTGTTTTTGCTCTGTCAATTTCTGCCATTGCTGTTCAAAATTGGGGGAATTTGCAAGTTGTTGTTCGAGAATATGACGTTGCGCTCTAGGGTTGGCAAGCTCTTGCAGGCGATCGCCAATTTCATTGGATTCTACATTTAACGCTTCTTCCCCGTCCATTTTACCCTCTAAGGCGATTAAGCGCGATCGCAGTTCCTGCCCTTCCTCCTTCAGTTCCTCTTCCTGTTTGCGCTTATGGGGTAAATTTTTGGCTTCAGCCCGACATTGATACGCCAGTTCTAACTGCAATCTTAACTGCTCGCACATTGCCGTTAATTCCTGCTCGTTCACCTGTTGCTTTAAGTCAGCACTCATCTGATGAAGGCGCTCTAAACTCTTATCCTGGCAATGTTTCCCCGCATCAATCAGGGTTTGCACGTCTGGATCTAGGGAGGATAAAATGGGCTGAAGTTGCTGATAATACGATTGCTGTTGTTCCCCTAAATCGATTAACGTCTCAATTTCCTGGGCAAACTGCTCGGCAGCCGCCACCCTACTGAGTTGAGCTTGATACTTTTGCAACCGTGCCTCCAACTGCGGAATTTGAGCTACAGAAGGTTCTAAGGCTTCTAGGCGATCGCCTTCTTGTTTCACCTCATTTAACCGCTCTAAACACTCATATAACTGCCGCTCCGTGCCCTCTTGCTCCCGCCTCCAATCCCGTATCGCTTGCAGTTGAGTGTTCAGGTTTTCCTGTTTCTCTTCTAATCGACTTTGCTCTTCTACCGCAGGTACTAACTCTTCAATTTTCCGTTCGGCAACCTGACAACTCTCCCGTTGCATCTCCACTTTCGTTAACTGAGTCTGGACTTTGTGCAAACCTTGTCCTTGTTTCTCTCTGTCTCGCAACAGAAACTGTTGCAGTTTCTGCGTTTTAACCCGTTCCTTTAACTGAGCTTCTGCTTGTTCATAAGCGCGATAATTGGCTTGATTTTCCTCACATTTTTGGGCGCTCTCTTGGGCTTGCTGATAAGCTTTTTCTCGATGATAGCAATCTTGATTGATCCCTTGATACTCTGCCTCTAACTGTTGGAGATTCCGTGTACAGTGTTCCACCTGTTGCTGATGTTGCTTAAACTCGCGTTGTTGTTGCTCTAGAGTTTTCAGTCGCTCAATAACCGTCTGTTTCTCTGCGTCCCCTTGTTCTAGCAATTCATTGATCTCTTGATGGCGATCTTGGAGTGCTTGCCAATCTTCCAATTGCAGATCGAATCGCTCTAAATGCTGTTCGCAGGTTGTAACTTCATCCTGTGCAAATTGTTCTAAATCCCGCGAAGCTTGATAAGCCTTTTTGTACTCTTCAACTCGTAAAATAGGATCAAATACAGTTTTTCGCTCTCCTGGATTTTTGAGAAAATCACTGGTAAACGTTCCTTGGGGAATCCCAATTGCTTCTGAAAAGAGTTTTGCTAAATCCGTATCTTTCGGAACGCCCAAATGGTCCTGTAACCAGAGCAGCACATCATTCACTTTAGTCAGATCGAGCTTACAGTCAATCTGTGGATCGTAAAGCTCATATCCGCGACGGGTACAGCGTTTCACTTGATAGGTTCTGCCATCGCGATTAGAAATGAAGTGTACCGTTGCTTGGGCACTTTTAGCTCCTTTGCGAATCAACTCTTCTCGCTGATATTGACAAGAGTTAAATAGTACCCAAGCAATCGCTTCTAAAATCGACGTTTTCCCTGCGCCATTTTCTCCACAAATGGCATTACTTCCCACTTCAAACTCTAAATAGAGATCGGCGTGGGACTTAAAGTTTTTCAGACTGACAGATAGAATTTCCATGGATAATTTATTTAACTTAAGTTGGGTTAGCAATAACCCAACCACAATCATCAGTCAAAATTGGGTATATCTAAACGTCTTCAGCCGCTTGCAGGAATAATTTACGAGCAACGGTTTGAATTCCGGTATGGCGATAATAGTCTGTCGATTGGTCAAGAAAAGCCCCGACTAAATCTAAAGCATCATCCGAGAAGTCAATAAATCCTCCGATGTGGTCAAAAACGCTTTCAGGGGTTAAGCCAACGGAACCGACTAAATTACCCATCCATCCTTCAACAGCACCAAACGTTTCGTTAATAAACCCTAATTTATCATCACCCGGAATGAAGTTAGCAATGGCTCCAAAAACCGGATTCCGGGTCAAAACACTGCCACCTTGCTCATCTAAGGTTGAGTGAACTTTTTGTAAGAAATTTGGTCCCAAAGGGAGTAAACCATCGACGGAGACTAATGCTGCCATCCGCATGAGGGATGCTCCGTGATAATGCTCCGTCAGTTCGGTAACAAATTGACCTGGATTGAGAACAGGCAGTCCATTCAGCTTGCTGTACGCAATCAATTCTGTGACTAATTTTAAGCATAAATCCACCGATTGGGTCGTATCGGCTTTGGGAGTTAATCGATTTAAAAATCCTAATAAGCCAATTTTTTCGCCCACTTTATTCGCCATGGCAGCCGCACCGAGTGCTTTGTCTGCATTATCGATGGTTTTATAAAACCAAATAGCCCCTTGATAGCCATTATTGGTATCATTGTACAGCTCGATCGCCCGATTGCGGATATCCCGGATGCGATCGCCGTCTGTTTCCCCGGTTACGACTTCAATCGTGCGATCGCATCCGACCACATTTTCCCACTCTCCAGGGACGACAAAATCCAGAGCGTTGAGCATCTTTACCGTCAGATTATCCGACGGTAATTCATCAAGTAACTCAATAATTGAATCAGCCATCTTTAGTTCCTAACTTGAAGACTTTCTCTATTCTGAAGTCTATCCCTACGATGCGTCAATATAGGACTACGGGCTAGGCAAGAGGCAATTCTAACAACAAGAACTTATAACTTTTGCAAAGGAACCACTTTAGGATTCAGAATTTTGCGCCCTAAACCTGTAAATTGAACCGCTACAGATTGCTGTTCTCCCTTGCCAAAAACATGGGTCACTTGTCCAACTCCAAAACTGCGATGAAGGACGCGATCTCCAACTTGCCAACCCTTGTTTTTTCCCTTAGCGTTTTTAGCCTTCGTTGCCGCCTTAGCTTCAGATTTCTTAACCGGCTTTTTCACCGTTTTATGGGGTGCGGGACTGGGGGAAGTCACTCTTGCTTGATATTGGGTCGTCCCCTTTAATAACTCGCGGGGTAATTCGCCTAAAAACTGAGATGCAGTTGCTGGTTCCCGGTTTCCCCATAACCGTCGTTCTTGGGCATGGGTTAAAAACAATTGTTCCTGAGCGCGGGTAATACCCACATAACATAAGCGTCGCTCTTCTTCCAAGGCTGCGGGGTCATCCATACTGCGGAAATTAGGAAATAAACCCTCTTCTAATCCCACTAAAAACACAATTGGAAATTCTAAGCCTTTCGCTGCATGAAGGGTCATCAAGGTCACGGCATTTTCTCCTTCTTCTAGGTTATCTAACTCCGATTGTAAGGGGGCATAATTGAGATAACTGGATAAATGGGTATCGCCAGTTTCTTCTTCATATTGGATAATGGCACTAAATAACTCTTGCAGGTTTTGTAAGCGGTTTTCGGATTCATCAGTTCCTTGATATTTTAAATCTTTGAGATATTCAGAGTCGGTTAAAATCCCTTGGGCAATGGTAGAAGCTTTTTCCGTTTCCAGACGTTCTTGCCAACGGGTAATCAGCTTATAAAAGCCCATCACTGCTTTAGTTGAGCGTCCGGCTAATGTACGCACGGAAGTTTCATCACTGATAATTTCCCATAGGGGAATCCCCAGTTCTGAGGATGCACCTAGCAGCCGATCTAAGGTGGATTTGCCAATACCACGACGAGGAACATTAATAATGCGTAATAAACTGACGGTATCAGCCGGATTGATCAATAATCTGAGATAACAAATGGCATCTTTGATTTCCTTGCGATCGTAAAACTTTAATCCCCCAACCATCCGATATTTAATATTTTGTCTTACCAATACTTCCTCAAAGGCACGAGACTGGGCATTGGTACGATACAAAATGGAAAAGCTGCCCCAATTGACATCCGGATACTTTTGTTCCAGTTGGCGCATCTGACGGATCACAAACTCCGCCTCGTCAATTTCATTATCAGCTTGGTAACAAGTAATTGGCACTCCAGAATCACGAGTGGGGCGTAATACCTTATCAATTCGCTCTTTATTATTTTGAATCAACTCATTCGCTGCTTGTAGAATATTTTCTCGCGAGCGATAGTTTTCTTCTAATTTAATCATGGTCTCGCTTTTCTGGTCTGATAAACCATCGCCAAAATCTTGTTGAAAATCCATCAAAATGGTAAAGTCAGCCATGCGGAAGCTATAAATCGATTGATCGGCATCTCCAACGACAAAAATGGAGCGACTTTGCCAATCTTTGTAGTCACGGCTTTGGACTCCTCCCGTGGCTAACAAACGAATTAAATCATATTGGGTGCGGTTTGTATCTTGATATTCATCGACTAAGATATGATGAAAGCGGTTATGCCAATAGGCTAATACTTGCTCGTTTTTTCGTAGCAAGTTCACCGGGACTAAAATTAAGTCATCAAAATCGAGGGCATTATTTTCAGCTAACCGCTTTTGATAGAGTTCATAAACTTCGGAAATTACCCGTCCCCGATAATTCGGTTGTTCTCGCTGAAAATCTTGGGGCGATAATCCCTGATTTTTGGCATTGCTAATGGCGTAACGAACGGACTTATGATTAAACTTTTTGTCATCTAGATTTAAGTCTTTGGTGACAATTTCTTTTACTAGTCCTTGTACATCCGATTCATCAAAGATAGAAAACTGTTTATCCCATTTTCTGCCTGCTTCATCCTGATATTTATCGATGTCGTAGCGTAAAATTCGAGCACAGGACGCGTGAAATGTTCCCACCCATAGAGGCTTAATATAATCTTGATAGATGCGCGATCGCAACCGCATCTGTTCGGCATCCCCCAAATCATCCCAATCTCGACCCGTAGAACTCGGAGCTAACTGCTGGGCAAACAAGCTCTCAATGCGCTCCTTCATTTCCCGCGCCGCCTTATTCGTAAACGTGACCGCCAGAATCTGTTCTGGATTCACCCGATGCTGTAGAATCAGATTAGCAATCCGATAGGTAAGGGCACGAGTCTTCCCGGAACCTGCACCTGCAACCACCAACATCGGGCCGCACAGATGCTCCACCGCCTTTCGTTGCGAAGGGTTGAGAACACTGAGAAAATCTGAAGTTTGGGTCATGAGTTGGAACAAGGCTGAATCTACGGTGAATTAAAGAGGACATTATAACATTACCTGTGTAGCTCAGGGCAATCAGAACTAAATTAGAGGGTGACTTATTTGCAATAAGTCAGTTGAGTTTTAATGTGTTCTCTTGAAGTAGTGTGAAGTTCGCGATCGCCTGTTTCTTCGCTGTATATTGGCAAAATCTATACCTTGTGCTATCATCAATTGCGGTATTCAGAGATGAAGGGAGATCTAGACCGTCTCAGGTTATCCATATTGTTCTCTACCGCTTCACATTCACTCTTTAAACACTCCTAATGTTTACCAATATTCGTCTTTTATTGGAAGCTTGTAACTCCTTAAACCTGGATTATGAGATCGTTCATCCTAACGAAAATGTGATCCAAATTAATCTTCACAAGCCCTATTTGTTTGTTAATGGATTTACTCCGATTTTAACTGGGGCTATCCTAAAAGTGGTCAAAGATAAAGACTATACTTATCATTTGCTCAAAGATCGGGTATTAATGCCGAAAACTGTTGCCTATGTTGATCCCTATGTTTCTACTTATGAAAACTATGCTATCCATAAGAATATTCCGGAAATAGTTGCGGCAATTGAAGAGACGTTTAGCTTACCGGTAATTATCAAGAAAAATACTGGATCGGGGGGAGAAAATGTATTTCTCTGTGATAAACCCTCTCAGATTGAAGAGTCCTTACAGACTATTTTTAATCTGCATGACAAAGATTATGACTATATGGCCTTAGCCCAAGAGGTGATTGAAATTGAGAGGGAATATCGGGCTGTTTTTCTGAATCAATCTTTGGTCTTACTCTATGAAAAAAATATCCAAAATGCAACTTTTACAGGGAATTTAAGTCCTCTCCATTGGGATGGCGCGCAAGCCATTCATGTGACAGATGAAGATACGATAAGCAAACTAGAAGAGTTTATTCAACCTATCTTTGAGCGATTACCGATTGACTATGGAGGATTTGATATTGCGGTGGATAAGTCTGGACAGTTATGGTTAATAGAAATCAACTCTAATCCGAATTATAAGATTTTCATTCGCGATAATCCGGAAAGGCTTGCCGTAGAAGTTTTTGAGAAGCTTTTGCAGTCTCTGATGAAGTCGGATTAAAGGACAAAAATGATGCTATTTCACTATACTCGAACGGTTCGCTTTTCAGAAACAGATGCTGCTGGAGTGGTGTATTTTACCAATCTGTTTCAGTTTTGTCATGAAGCCTATGAAGCCTCTTTAGCTGCGGCGGGGATTGACTTAAAAGAGTTCTTTTGTCAGCCGAAAATAGCTTTTCCCATTATTCATAGTGAAGCCGATTTTTATCGACCTCTAACTTGTGGAGATTGTTTGGATATTGAGTTAGTGCCGATACTTTTATCACCCAATAAATATGAAATAAACTATCAAATTAAACTAGGAGATCTTCTTGCGGCTAAAGCTATGACTCGTCATATCTGTATCGATGCTCACCAGCGCACGAGGCAACCTCTACCAAAAGTTTTGCTGAACTGGCTTCATCAATGGTCTAACTAATCACTGCAAAGATGATTTTAGTGGGTAGGGTGGGGAGGAGAATTAAGCCATGTTTTTCAACTTCTATAGCAGTGAAAGAGGTGATTAGGACAGTGAGGTTATGGTTTGAGGCAATAGGCAATAGGCACGAATTGCAATAGAAAATGTCCTAACTCTCCCTTTCTCTGCTATAGGACTCCAGCTCAACACTGAAACCTAGCCCCCATAACCTATTCCCTATTCCCCATTCCCTATTCCCTAGTGCGTAGCGCTATAGCTTATCGCAACTTCAGAATCTGGGCAGTTACGGCCAAACTTTCCTCGTATAAAACATCTCGTCCCCAGCGTTGCAGTTGTTGACTCATCATTTCTTCTGCCTTTTGATCGGAAACCGCAGTCACCTGTTCCGTGCGACTATTACTGGCACTTCCTCCCGCTTCCATCCGCATACATCCGATAGTTTCCGAACATAAAATCGTGCAACAATTAGCCTCGGGATTGCTCGAATTCAGTAAAACCCCGACTAAATCCCCTGGAATTTCGCCCCAGTCAGCAGTCGGAATACCAGCTAATTCAGCCTGAATTGTTTTATTTTCAGGGCCAGAAAATTCAATCCGTTTAATATCATAATCTCCCCCTTCATCCTGATAACCAACCGGTTGCCAACCGAGACGACTGGCTAACCATCCCAAAAACATAAAGGCTTGAGAATCATTGCCTTTTTCATAGTCAATCGTGACCCGATCGATATCGCCTAGGGAATCTCGACGTTCTGGGGGATCGAAGGTGGCGGCAGTTAATTCTTGCCAAGGATACAAGCGATGCCAATTAAGATCGGCAATATAGGTTTCTGACTCAATGAGATCGTGAATTTTCAGAAGTTCGGAATCCGGGTCACTAAAATAGCAGGAATCGACGACAATACAATTGGCTTGTTGAGCTAAATGTTGAAACAACAATTGTTCGGGATTGGGAGTGGCTTTCCACCAAACAAACTTGGGTAAATCGGGGATTAATAGAGAAGAAATTAGGTCTTTGACTCGCTCTAGGGCTTCCTTTGTCCCTCGCAGAGTAATGTATTCACAACAGATGAGGGTGCTGTTGCTACTGCTTTTTTGAATGGGACAATAGGCAGAAACTTGGGCGCTTACCCCTCGATCTTCGCCTAAAACAGGACAAAGGGTAATCACTCTACAAGGATTTTGGGAGGCGATCGCCTCACTGACACTCGATCCCCTCAAATCTACATTACTAATATCAGCAACTTGGGAAGGCGAGATCTTCCCATAATTCTCCCGCAAACCGTGCAGCGTCTGCCCATCAATGCGTCCCGTAATCCTCAGACCATAACTCATCTGAGCCTCACGAACCGCCTCCTTCATCATCGGACCATTAATACCATCAATGCAGCCACTATAGAAGCCCAAACCAGCCAACAACTGTTGGAATTCTTCCGGCTCATAAATCACCATACTAAACGTCGCCGCTCGCGTGGCCACTGGGCTAGCCTTGCCCGTATTTTGGCTCAACCAAATCTTATTCAGTTCCGCCTCAATCTCACCTAAAGAGATATCCTTCGGCTTTTGTAATGCAACAATAGGAGTAGTAGTCATGACGAGTAATGAGTAATAGGGAATAGGGAATAGGGAATAGGGAATAGGGAATAGGGAATTTCTCCGTGTCCCCTCCTCCCCGCGTCAAAGCCTCCGCCAGCGGCGACCATCTCGATTCAGTAACAACTCTGCCTCAACCGGTTCCCAGGTTCCCGCCTCATAGAGAGGAATCACCTCCGGAGGAGCAGGGGCATCCCAAACATCCAACACTGGGGTTAATACTTGCCAAGAGGCTTCCACCTCATCCCCACGGGTAAACAGAGTTTGGTCGCCTAACATACAATCAATCAACAACCGGCTATAGGCATCCGTATTCGCTTGACCGAAGGCGCGATCGTAGCGAAAATCCATATCAACCGATCGCGTCCGCAAAGAACTCCCCGGCGTTTTCACCTCAAACCGCATCGAAATCCCCTCATTCGGCTGAATTCGCATCGCCAGCACATTCGGGTTCGCCTGTTTCGCCGCCGACTGGAACATCAAATACGGCACTTCCTTAAACTGAATCGCAATCTCCGACACCTTTTTCGGCATCCGTTTTCCCGTCCTCAAATAGAACGGAACCCCCTTCCAGCGCCAATTATCAATATTCAACTTCAGCGCCGCATAGGTCGGCGTAACCGACTCCGGACTCGCACCCTCCTCATCTCGGTATCCCGGAACCTGCTTACCCTTACTCCAGCCCGACGTATATTGACCCCGAACCGCACATCGATCCAAATTGCTCAAATCCGCCAAATGGGTCGCCTGCACCACCTTTACCTTCTCATTACGAATACTATCAGCATCCAAAGAATTCGGCGGTTCCATCGCCGTCAACGAAAACAACTGCATCAAATGGTTCTGCACCATATCTCGGAGCGCCCCAGACGTTTCATAATAGCCCGCCCGTCCTTCCAAACCCACCATTTCCGCCACTGTAATTTGCACATGGTCGATAAACTGGCGATTCCACAAGGGTTCAAAAATAGCATTAGCAAACCGAAACACCAACAGATTTTGTACCGTTTCCTTACCCAAATAATGGTCAATACGGTACACCTGCTTTTCATCACAGACTTGAGTCACCACCCGATTCAACGTCCGAGCGCTACCCAAATCTCGGCCAAACGGTTTTTCAATGACCAACCGTTGCTTAGTGGGATCGTCTAACATCCCCGCATTGCCCAACTGTTGGGTTGCTTCTCCAAAGAACCGAGGGGCAACGGACAGATAAAAGACCCGGTTACCACGAGTTCCTCGTTTTGTATCTAATTCCGCTAGAAAGCTTTTGAGTTTTTGATAACTTTCCGGATTGTCAATATCTCCAGGGCAGTAAAATAGACCTTCAGCAAACTCTTTCCACAATTGCTCAGACTGAAGTCCCCCCCCAAATTCTTCCACGCCTTCGCGCATATGTTCCCGAAAAAAGTCATGGCTCCACTGACGACGAGCAACCCCCACAATGGTTAATTCTGGGGGTAGTCGTCTCTCCAATTTCATTTGGTAGAGCGCCGGGACTAATTTGCGTTGGGTGAGGTCTCCAGATGCACCAAAAATAATTAAAATCTGGGGTTCAGGAATGCGGTCTTGTTGCAGTCCAACGCGCAGAGGATTTTCTGTGAGTGTAACCATAGAGAATTAACTAGCAATAGTTGGGTGTAAGTCTAGATCTACAAAAGGTTAGTGTGGGGTTATTTGCTCTCTGAGGCATTCTTCAGGAAAGATTCGGCCAAAGCCACATTTTCTGGAGAGCCAATAATCAGAGGCGTTCTGGCGTGTAACTCTTTGGGGATCACTTCCAAGATATCTTGAGTACCTGTACTTGCCCGGCCTCCTGCTTGTTGGGCAAGAAAACCTAAGGGCGCTGATTCATACAGTAATCGTAGTTTACCCTCTGGTTTTTTCAGCGTGCCAGGATACAAAAAGACCCCTCCCTGGAATAAAATGCGGTGAAAATCACCCACTAAGGCTCCACCATAGCGGGCGGTGTATCCTTCGTGGCGGTGAACATAACGCACATACTCGCGGATGGATTCGTCCCATTGCCAAAAATTTCCTTCATTGACGCTGTAGATGGCTCCATGGCTGGGGATTTGGATATTTTCTCGGCTGAGGATGAATTCTCCTAAGCTGGGGTCTAGATTGAAAGAATGGACTCCGTTGCCTACAGAATAGACCAGCATAGTACTAGGGCCATAGAGGATGTAGCCAGCAGCAATTTGTTTGTGTCCATTTTGGAGCAGGTCGGAGGCGCTCAAATCTAAGTCCATGCCTTCTTGTTTGCGGATGGAGAAGATAGAGCCGACGTTGAGGTTAGTATCCACATTTGATGAGCCATCGATAGGGTCGTAAATCAGGGTTTGGCGACCGATGGGACAGTTTTCGGGGATGTAGTATGGCTCTTCCATTTCCTCAGAGGCGAGGCGACAGACGAGGCCACTTTGTTTGAAGACACTGATGAATACGTCATTGGCGTAGACATCCATTTTTTTGACTGATTCACCTTGGATGTTGGTCTCTCCAGTAAAGCCTAAAACGTTCTCCATCAGTCCAGCTCTGGACAGGCGACGGGAAATGAGTTTTCCGGCTAGGGCAATGCGATTCATAATCGCACTGAGGTCTTGAGCATCTGGGGAAAAGCTTTGCAGTTGTTGGAGAACATGACGAGATAGGGTTGTACAATCCCGGTCAAGGGCATGTTCTTGGGCAACTTCGACATGGGCATCAGCCATGGATTAGGTTCCTCCTAGAGCAACGGACAGGGGTGACCGCAAGGGTCTTAATGGATTGAGATGGGCTTGTTGATCATGTTAAGGAATGCGGTTACGCAATGGCTCTAAGCTTAAGGTGAACTATAGAAATGACGGCTCCAGAAGCTGGAGAGCTAATCAACTCTAGGGAGGGTTGTCCGAGGGAAGTCGGTGTAAACTTTGGGGTAAAGATTGGGAGAATTGAGGATTAAAAAAGACGATCAATTCTAGACTCAAAAGCTTAATCGTCTCCCGATCCCTAAGAAGGGAAGATGAGGGGGCGGGGAGTTGATGGAGTTGAAAACGCTCTTACCGGTATTTGAAGTTATCCTTTATAATTTATAATTAAGAAGATCCAACACCAGATGAAGGCACCTCCTCAAAGACTCTAATGTTAAATTTGACTTCTGTTGTCATTAATGAATTTTTGGTGAAGCTCCGGGATGGTTATCGCCGAACGTATGGTGGCTATAAACCGGATTATGCGGATATTATCGTTTGGGCTGGGAGTATGGCCCTAGAGAATATTGCCAATAGTGATGCCCTTTATCATAATGTGGAACATACGATTTTTGTGACGTTGGTGGGGCAAGAAATTCTTCGTGGAAAACATATTCGTGAGGGTGGAGTTTCGGCAGAAGATTGGCTTCATTTTATGATTTCTTTGCTCTGTCATGATATTGGGTATATTAAGGGGGTTTGTCGTGATGATAAGCATTCAGAGCGCTTATATGATTCGGGGATTGACAACAGTATGGTTGAGTTGCTGCCAGGGGCAACGGATGCGGCACTTACGCCTTATCATGTAGACCGGGGTAAGCGGTTTATTGAGGAGCGCTTTGGAGGTCATAAATTAATTGATGCAGAGGAAATTAAGCGCAATATTGAGTTAACTCGTTTTCCGGTTCCTAAGGATGATGATCATGCGGATACGATGAATTATCCGGGTTTGATTCGAGGGGCAGATTTGATTGGGCAGTTGAGCGATCCGCAGTATTTACAGAAGATTCCGGCTCTGTTTTATGAGTTTGAGGAAAATGGGGCGAATAAACAGTTAGGGTATGAAAATCCTGGGGATTTACGGAATAATTATCCGGCGTTTTTCTGGAATGTGGTTTCTCATTATATTCAGCCTTCGTTGAATCATTTGAAGTTGACTCAGGAAGGAAAGCAGGTGATTGCAAATTTGTATGCGAATGTTTTTCGAGTTGAACATGAGGCGCAAACGGATCGCTTTGTTTGAGGAAAGGCAAGAGGCAGTAGGTAGTAGGGGCAAAAAGTTTTTCGCCCCTACTTGTTGGGGTAGGATAGAGGGGATTTAAGGTGTTAGGAGAATACGGGTTATGGATGTGATTCCAGCGATTGATTTGCTCCAGGGGAATTGTGTGCGCTTGTATCAGGGAGATTATGAGCAAAGTCAGGTGTTTGATGAAGACCCGGTGGCGATCGCCCAACAATGGGTTGCTCAAGGAGCGACGCGCTTGCATGTGGTGGATCTCGATGGCGCAAAGTCAGGACAGTCGGTGAATTTAGAGGTGATTCGGGCGATCGCCCAATCCATCCCCATTCCGGTACAAGTGGGGGGAGGCTTGCGCGACTATGCAGGAGTGGCAAATTTGCTCTCTACCGGTGTCCAACAGGCGATTCTAGGGACGGTGGCAGTGGAAAATCCCGAACTTGTCCAACAGCTCTGTCAGGAGTTTCCAGGGCAAATTATGGTGGGTATTGATGCCCGCGATGGCAAGGTGGCGACGCGGGGATGGTTGGAAACCTCCAAAATTTCTGGGATTGAATTGGCCCAACAGTGCGCTCAGATGGGGGTTTATGGCATTATTTATACTGATATTTATCGGGATGGAACCCTGAAGGGCCCGAATATTCCAGCCTTGCGAGAAGTTGCCGAAGCGGTGGATGTACCGGTAATTGCCTCTGGTGGAGTCAGTAGCATTACGGATTTACTCAGTTTGTTGTCCCTAGAGCGTTTGGGGGTAACTGGAGTGATTGTGGGTAAGGCGCTCTATACGGGGGATGTGGTGTTAAAAGAAGCGCTACAGGCGATCGGACCAGGTCGTTTACAGGATGTTCCCCCTGATTTTGATTCGTCAGCGATGGCGTAGTGGATTTGTTCAGCTCTTATAGCGCTTTGCGCTAGGGAATAGGGAATAGAAAATGTCCTGACTATCCTTACCACTGCTATAGTTCCCATTTTCAAGGCATTTGATAGGAATGCTCTCAAAGGAAAAATTTAGGCGATCGTACCCCATAACAGCACAAAGTGCTGTAGTCATTGATTCATATACGAGACGGTTACACTGTACTCTAATAACAGCGCAAAGCACTGTATTCCCTATTCCCTATTCCTCTTCTACCGGACGTAAGGGGATTTCCACGATAAACTTAGCTCCCTCTCCCGGTTCAGAAACACAACTGAGATTTCCGCTATGTTTTTCCACCACAATTTGATAACTGATAGATAACCCTAAACCGGTTCCAGAGCCAACGGGTTTAGTCGTATAGAAAGGATTAAAGATTTTTTGGATCGTTTCCTCACTCATCCCTGGGCCATTATCAGCGATAATAACTTCTACAGATTGGCGATCTGTTACGTGAGTCCGGACTGTAATCGAGGGTTGTTGATCTTTGGAAAGTTCAGTACTGCGCTGATCTTGCATTGCATCACACGCATTGGTTAATAAATTCATGAACACTTGATTCAGTTGGGAGGCGTAGCAATTGACCTGGGGTAAATTGCCATACTCTTTAAGAATTTTAATTTCTTTCTCATTCCCCGACTCTTTGAAACGATTTTGCAAAATCAACAGGGTACTATCTAATCCATCATGAAGATTAACTGGTTTTTTATCCGCTTCATCCAGTCGGGAGAAGTTTCGTAGAGAAAGGATGATTTTACGGATACGTTCGGCTCCCACCTGCATAGAATTGAGGAGATTCTTCAAATCTTCACTCATAAAGTCGAGATCGATATCCTCAATCATATCTTCAATTTCTTCATCTGGTTTAGGATAATGGGTTTGATAGAGATCGATCAGATCCAGTAAAGCGTCAACATATTCCGTTGCAGGGGCTAGGTTACCATAGATAAAACTAACGGGATTATTAATTTCATGGGCTACTCCAGCCACCATTTGACCTAAACCGGACATTTTTTCGGTTTGGATCAGTTGGGTTTGAGTTCGTTTTAGCTCTTCTAGTGTTTGGGATAAATCTTGATTTTTCTGGTTTAATTCTTGGGTGCGCTCTTGTACTTTTTGCTCAACAGATGCATAGAGGAGGGCGTTATCCAGGGCGATTGCTGCTTGAGAGGATAAGACTTGCAGTACTTCAATGCGATCGGCAGTGAAGGCATCAGTCGTTAGGTTGTTTTCTAAATACAGGATACTAATCAGTTGTCCTTGGTTAACGATGGGGATACACAGGAGCGATTTAACCTGACGTTTAATAATGTAAGGGTCGTTAGTAAATTGTCCATTTCGACAGGCATGGCTTAAGACCACATCGGAGAGAGAGCGTTCCACATAGTTAATGACTGTAATGGGTAATTCCTCACTGGTTTCAACGGCTGTTGATTCCTCGTTAATAATCGCTTCCTCATCTACAAAAGCAGAGGCAGAAATCAGTAACTTACCTTCTTTAGGAAGTAATAAAAATCCCGATTGCGCTCCGGCATTTTCAATCAAGCTTTTCATTAAAGTGCCCAAGAGTTTATCGAAAACAATTTCACTAGAAATGGCTTGAGATGCTTTGAGAACTGTATTTAAATCCAGACTATTGGAAATCGAATTGGTAGAGGTATGAATTGTGGTATTCACATCCAATTTATCGGTTAGTTGGTTG
This sequence comes from Roseofilum sp. Guam, assembly GCF_017746735.1. Taxonomy (NCBI): domain Bacteria; kingdom Bacillati; phylum Cyanobacteriota; class Cyanophyceae; order Desertifilales; family Desertifilaceae; genus Roseofilum; species Roseofilum sp. Guam. The sequence continues at coordinate 76,393 of NZ_JAGHZN010000014.1, forward strand.
AATTTAGCTTCTAATTGGGGATGGGCTAATTTCAGAGATGCAACTTTGCGCTTTATTCCCCATTTCTCATAATGATAGTAAGCCTCTCGCAAATGGACTAGAGCATAGGAGAGTTTCTGTTTTTGCAGCCAAAAATCAGCCGCCCGTTCATTGGCGATCGCCTGAACAGAAATCAAGTCATGCTCTGTGGCTACGGCGATCGCCTGATCGTAGAAATCAATCGCTAATTCCAGTTTATTTTGTACACGAGCTAATTCTGCTTCTACCAGTAAATACTTAGGCAAGAAATTGGCTACACAGTTTTCAGACCAAATCTTTAATTGACTTTGATTCGCTCTCACCTTGTCTAATAAGACTTCTCTTTGAGTCTCTTCTGTCATCCCATAAGCGGATAGACAGATCAATGAGGTGTAGAAATTATACTCAGGCACAGGTGAAGTCCCCAGTATGAACTGGAGCTTATCCGCGATCGTCTCACTTAGGGCTAATGCTGCCTCTAGATTTCCATACAAATATAACGTTTGCATTTTGAAAATCTGATAAATACACAGAGCAAAAATATTCTGATTTTGCTGACAAAGCTCAACATATTCCGCTTCAGTTAAACTTGGCCCATCAAAATTCAATGGCTCATTCGTTTGATCGTCTAAATTCAATAGAACTAACTGTAAACCCAGTAAAACATAAGTTACCAATTGATTCTCCGTTTTCTGAGCAAACGGTAAATATTTAAGAATCTCTTCTAAAATCTGTTCAATCGGTTTTCCTTGGACAAAGAAATTAACCGATTGATTATTCAGCACATAACCCGCATAGAGCAAATCTCCCGAATCCAGAGCCGATTGATACGCCTCATTTCCTAGCCATGTTGAATCTTTCATGGGATTAAACCAATAATTCAAAGTGCTAATTAAACAAATACCCGCCTTATAGGTTGGATGTCCCCACTTTTGATTAAGTTTATAAGCCACCCTTCCCAGATCATAGGCATTTTGGTACTGTCCAAAAATATTCACCAATAAAATGCCATAGGTGGGCAAAAAGAACGCCACTTCTGGAGCATATCCTTCCTCCAAAACCAACGTTGCCCCCTTCAGAATAATCAGCGTCCACAACTGGATATTCAGCATATAAGCTGGGGGCGCTAAATTATGCAATAACTTCACTTTGATTTCGCTGAGGGAATTCTCCATTTTGGGTTGATCCAGCAATGATAAAATGGGGCGATTTCCTAAAGCTTTACCCGCCTTATCTAATTCCTGGGGAATTATACTATCTAAATCTTCTGTTGGCAAACTAATCCCTAATATATCTAGGGCAGTACGCCCAATGTCCACCGCCTTTTGATACTGCCCTCTCAAGGTGTTTTGAATTAACAGAATATTATAAATCTCAGCTTTCTCAAAATCCGAATCAGTCTGAGATAAAACCTCTGCAATCAAAGTTTCTGATTCAGCAAAATTTCCATTCAAATATTCCACATCTGCCCGCTCTCTATACAAGGAAAATGCAAACTCATGATCGAGATCCCAAATATTTTCTGGTAGGTAACTCATTGCCTCTTTTAAATATTGAAGAGCTGCCACAAAAGCAGTGGCATCTTTAGCGCGTTTTCCTGCCTCCAAATTTAGGTGAGCTAATTCCAAGATTTCATTCTGTTCTGTTATCAAAGATCGACCAACATTCATGTGATCGACCAATTCAAAAATTCGTTCACTACGATATTCAATCGGTGTTCTTTCCAATAGCATCCTGCCAATTTCCAGATGAACCGCCTTTTTATTTGACTCGTCAATTAGAGCATAGGCTGCTTGCTGTACTCGGTCATGGGAAAATTTATAATTTAAGATTAATAACGGAGCCGTAACTAAATCCAGATCGACCAATTCTTTACCGGAATTGGGGCGGATCATTTTTTCTTGAATTGCAGGCAAGAGATCTTGAAAGGTTCCAGAGGATTCTTTTTCATAAATTAAAGACAGAGTATTTAAATCAAACTGATTCCCTAAACAAGCCGATAACCGTAAAACTTCTTGCGTTTCTTCTGGCAGTTTTCGCAACTTACCAATCATTAAATCCACTACATTTTCCGTAATACTCATGGACTCAATTTCTTCTAAATCCCAAGACCATCCACCCATAATATCCGGTTGAGGGGGGACAAACGTTAGCAGTTTTTCCTGATATAGGGTCTTGAGAAATTCATTTACAAAAAATGGATTTCCTGCCGTTTTATTTTGAACCAGTTCTGCCAAAGGCTTCACTAAGCCTTGCCCTTGATGCAAAGTTTCAGAAATTAATTGGCTAATTTGATTGAGCTTCAGATTTTCTAAATGGATATGATTAATAATCACAGATTGAATCCGCAGGGAATCAACCACCATCATCAGTGGATGACTAGGACTCACTTCATTATCTCGATAAGCTCCAATTAAGAAAAAATACTGAACATCTGCTTCCGTTAGCATCAGTTCAATCAATTTCAGAGTTGCAGAATCAGCCCATTGTAAATCATCTAAAAAGATCACTAACGGATGTTCTGGACGGCAGAAAATACGAATAAAATTTTGAAAAACAAAATTAAATCGATTTTGAGATTCTGTAGGTCCTAATTCTATAACGGGAGGTTGGGGTCCAACAATATATTCTACTTCCGGAATCACATCAATAATGATTTGACCATTTGGACCAAAGGCTTCTAAGAGCTTTTTTTTCCATTTTCTTAAGTTATCTTCACTTTCAGTCAGCAATAAATTGACTAACTCGGAAAACGCTTTGACAATAGCATAATAAGGAATACTCCGTTGGAACTGATCAAATTTACCTAAGATAAAATAGCCATTTCTATGGGTAATAGGATTATAGATTTCTTGAACTAAAGCAGATTTACCGATTCCGGAATATCCACTAATGAGCATAAATTCTTTATGACCATCAGCGACTCGCTCAAAAGCGGCTAACAACGTATCGACTTCCTTATCTCGTCCATAGAGTTTTTCTGGGATTTTAAATGTATCCGAAATATCTTGTTCCCCTAAGGGAAATGGATCGATCTGGTCATTATCTTTCAGATTGACTAAACATTGTTCTAAATCTGCGAGTAATCCCCAACTGCTTTGATAGCGCTCTTCTGCATTTTTGGCTAATAGCTTCAGCACTAAGTCAGAGACAACTTGGGGAATTTCAGCATTAACGATATGGGGAGCAATGGGTTGCTTGGCAATGTGACAATGGATGAGTTCCATTGTTTCCTTGCTTTCAAAGGGAAGCTTGTGGGTGAGCAACTCATAAAAGGTGGCTCCCAATGAATAGAAATCTGTGCGATAGTCTAAGCTCCGATTGAGTCTTCCGGTTTGCTCAGGAGACATATAGGCTAAGGTTCCTTCAATCGTCGGAGCATGACCGGATGATGAAGATTCTCGATTAAAGGTGACAGATATACTTAAATCGACCAGTTTGACTTCTCCTGTGGCGGGATTAAAGATAATATTGCCTGGATTGATATCTTTATGAATAATACTCGCTTGATGTAAATCGCCTAAGCTTTTGACAATCCGAATGGCTAAGTTGAGAAATCCTAAAAGCGTAAATTTCTGAGACGCTAATAACTGTTTTAAGGATTCTCCTCCAAAATCCTCTAAGACCATCACTAAAGCGTTTTGATAGCTTTCTAGAGTATAAGCCTTAACTAGACTTTCTCGATTGAGCTGATTGAGGAGTTGAAACTCTTGCTGGTATCGATTGCGCTCCTCTACTGTGGGATAATCTGCTTTGAGTACCTTCAAAATGACGGGCAGATTCGTTTTTTGTTGACAACCCCGATAGACTACTGTTTTGTCACTTTCGTAGATCTTAGCAAGAATTTGGTAGCCGCTTAGATTGATCATAATCAAACACTCTAAATCGCTTTGGGGAAGTACGGATAAGATACCCTGGGTAAAGAAGAAGCGGACGACCCGAAGCGATCGCCTCCACTCTAGATCAAGATTACCTCACCAATTTAGCAAAATATAGTCCTGCACGCTGGTAATAGGAATGAGTTACCCGTTAAGCTTGTAAAGTTGGTTGGTAAGAGGGAGGGAATAGGGAATAGGGAATGGCTGGTTTTGCTCTTTCCTTGAACCATTCATAAATTTAGACATGATGTAGGGACAAACGGCCGTTCGCCCCTACAAGAGGGTTCTAGCTCATCCACTGACTATGGAAAAACTCTCCTCTCGGACGGTCAATCCGCTCATAAGTATGAGCGCCAAAGAAATCCCGTTGTGCTTGAGTCAAATTCTGGGGTAAAGTCGCACGACGATAACTATCAAAGTAATCCAAAGACGCACTAAATGCTGGTACTGGAATCCCCAACTGACAAGCCAGACCCAACACTTCCCGCCAAGCTTGCTGACGGTCTAAAATAGTTTGCTTGAACTCAGGAGCAAGCAACAAATTGGGCAAACTAGGATTATCCTTAAATGCCACCTTAATCTTATCTAAGAAGCCCGCGCGAATAATACACCCGCCTTTCCAAATACGGGAAATTTCGCTCAGATTCAACTCATAGCCAAACTCTTGAGAAGCCTTACTCAGTAGAGCCATCCCTTGAGCATAGGAACAAATTTTAGAGCAATAGAGAGCATCTCGAATTTTAGGAATAAATGCTTTGAGATCTCCATCGTACTGACCACTTGGCCCGGTTAATTCCTGAGACGCAGCTACCCGTTCTTCCTTATAAGAAGACATAATGCGGGCATTCACGGCTGCGGTAATTGTGGGAATACTCACCCCCAACTCTAAAGAAGTGACGACAGTCCACCGTCCCGTTCCTTTTTGACCGGCTGCATCTACAATTAGATCGATCAGATGCTGGTTGGTTTCCGAGTCAATTTGTTTAAAGATATCCCGGGTAATCTCAATTAAAAAGGAATTGAGTTCCTCCGTTTCATTCCACTCCTTAAACACTTCATGGAGTTCAGGATTGGTTAAACCTACCGCATTTTTCAGCAAATCATAGGCTTCAGCGATTAATTGCATATCGCCATACTCAATGCCATTGTGAACCATTTTCACATAATGACCTGCGCCCCCTTTGCCAATAAAAGTGACACAGGGACCATCATCCACTTGAGCCGCAATTTTGGTCACAATGGGTTCCAACTCTTGGTAAGCGGTTGGAGTTCCCCCTGGCATTAAGCTAGGACCATTGAGTGCTCCTTCTTCACCGCCACTGACTCCCATGCCTACAAACCCTAATTTCGAGGCTTCGAGATCTTTGGTGCGGCGTTCGGTATCTTCATAAAGGGAGTTTCCGCCATCGATAATCATATCCCCTTCATCCAGTAAAGGCTTGAGGCTATCAATTACGGCATCAACTGGTTTACCCGCTTTCACCATAATCAAAATTTTGCGGGGGCGATCGAGTTTTTGTACAAATTCTTCCAGAGTTTGGGCAGCTAAGAAATTTTTCCCCTTGGCTCTGGTGGCCATAAACTCTTCAGTTTTGGCATAAGTTCGGTTATAAACCGTTACCGGAAACCCATTCCGTTCCACATTCAGGGCCAGGTTTTCACCCATAACCGCAAGGCCAATTAGACCAAAACTTGGCTGTGTCATAAGATTATGTACTCACGTAACCAACAATTGCTTGCCATAACAGCAAATTATCTACAAGGTTAGCCCGATCTTTAAAATTGTCCCGTAAAGAAGAGATTAAGTCTGGGCCGTCACGGTAAAATGACCCTATAGGCTGTAGACAAAGAATTTAGAAACAGAGGGTTCAGCAGACATGGCACGAATTCTGGCATTAGCCGTTGGCTTAGGAAGTTTCGCCTTTTATATGGCATTCTTCTTTTTTCCAGAGGTTTATCGGCGTAAAAGTGATTTTATCTGGAGTGGGTTAGGCTTTCTCTATGCTCTAACCCTATGGTTTTGTGCCGGACGGTTTACGGGTGCGGTGATGCTCGGCCAAATGGCTGCTGTTCCTCTGTTGTTGTATCTAGGTTGGGAAACTTTAACCTTACGTCGCCAATTAACCCCTGCTGGTCAACAAACCCCTGTGGAGGGGGAACAGTTAAAGCAGAATGGCTTAGGCGCTTTAAATCGTTTCTTGAAGAGGTCTCCTGCTCCAGAGGTTGCTGTCCCTACCCCTGAAACACCAGAACCGGAAACTCCTGTTACTGAAGAAGAAACGGTGAGTGAACCAGAACTGAGTGTGGAGGAATTGCCCGTTTCGGAGCCTGAACCTGCCGAATTACCGGTTTCGCCAGAACCTGAATCTCAGCCAGAACCAGAGGTGGCGCAAGGGGGAGCTGAATCGAAAGATGAAGAGATAGGGGAGATAGAAACAATTGAGGAAATCGAGGATCAAGGGGCGATCGCCCCAGATGCTCCGGATGAGAGTACGATAGAGTCGGAGCCTGAGCCTGATCAATTTGAGGAATCCTCTGAACCCGTTGTTCCACCAACGCCCGTTCCTTCATCATCTCCGACTCCTCCACAACCGAAATCGAAAACTCTATCGGGGTTATTCGGTTTCTTTGATAGTCTCAAAAGTCGATTCCAAAAGTCGAAGCCTTCGGAAATGTCTTCTTCAGATGCAGAAACTTGGACTGAAGAAGAGCCAGAGTTATCAACGCCAATACCAGAAGCCTCAGAAGCCGTAACTGAGGAACCCGTCGCTGAAGCGCCAGAAACGCCAGAAGCTGAAAGTGTAGAGGAACCTGTCGCTGAAGCGCCAGAAACGCCAGAAGCTGAAGCTGAAAGTGTAGAGGAACCCGTCGCTGAAGCACCAGAACCTCCCGAAGCTGAAAGTGTAGAGGAAACCGTCGCTGAAGCGCCAGAACCTCCCGAAGCCGAAAGTGTAGAGGAACCTGTCGCTGAAGCACCGGAAACCCCAGAACCTCCCAGCCCAGAAGAAGCGCAAGCACCAGAAAAACAGCCCACAGAAGAGACTGACGCATCCGTTGCACCTGCTGAACCGGAGACCGTGCCAGACGAGGAAATTCCCTCAGAAGAGCTTTCTGAACCGGAAAATGACGAAATGCCACCTCCTTCAGGTTCAGACTTGCCAGAGACTGTTTCAGAATCTTCTGAGGAGACGAAAGAAGAGGGAGTGGAGTCCTCTATAGAAGCGGAAACTGAAGCAGCGTCAGAAACCCATGAAGAAACCGAACCCGAATCGACAGACTCTCAGGAGAGCAAACCCTCTCGTTCTCGGTCTTCAAGACGTAAAAAACGCAGATAACGGCTGATAAACTTTTAATTCGGGGAACACTATTGTCGTGCAAACTCGATAAACTTCCCTGTTAAAATCTGACTACAGACTCAGAACCCTTTTGTCCCTAACCCTTCCCAATAGCACCGTGACAGCAGCAAAAGACTATAAAACTACCGTCCATTTGCCCCAAACTGGCTTTGATATGCGGGCAAATGCACCGAAAAAAGAACCTGAACTGCAAAAATTTTGGGCAGAACATCAGATTTATGAAAAGCTTTCCCAGGAGAATCCAGGGGATGTGTTTATTCTCCATGATGGGCCGCCCTACGCTAATGGTTCTCTGCATATGGGCCATGCTTTGAATAAAATCCTGAAGGATATTATTAATAAATACAAGTTGCTACAAGGCCATAAAGTCCGGTATGTACCGGGGTGGGACTGTCATGGGCTGCCCATTGAACTGAAGGTGCTTCAAGCGATGAAAGGGGAGGAGCGCAAGCAGTTGACTCCTATTACATTACGGCAAAAAGCGGCTGAGTTTGCCCAAAAAACGGTTGATGAACAACGGGAAAGTTTTAAACGCTACGGGGTTTGGGGGAATTGGGAGAATCCTTATTTAACGTTGACTCCCAAATATGAGGCGGCCCAAATTGAGGTGTTTGGGCAAATGGTACTCAAGGGCTATATTTATCGAGGACTTAAACCAGTACATTGGAGTCCGAGTTCTCGCACGGCTCTAGCAGAGGCAGAGTTGGAGTATCCAGAAGGGCATACGTCTGATAGTATCTATGGGGCGTTCCGGATGGTGCATCTGAATGATGGGGTGTTTTCGGAACTCAATCCGTTTATGCCGGATCTGGGGGTGGCGATTTGGACAACGACACCTTGGACAATTCCCGGAAATCTGGCAGTAGCGGTGAATCCAGGGTTGACCTATGCGGTAGTAGAAACGCCTTGGGGTGAAGCTCCAACGAGCAAGACTCGGAGTAAGGGGTTGGGGAAAGGGAGTGATGCAGAACCGGAATCTACGGGTAAGGGGATGCTGCCGAAGTATATTTTGGTGGCAGAAGGGGCGATCGCCCGCCTCTGTGAAGAACTAGAGATTAAACTGACGCTGAAGGCAACGGTGAAAGGGAAAGATTTGGAGCATTGCACCTATCAACATCCTTTGTTTAATCGCGAGTCACCGGTTGTGATTGGTGGCGATTATGTGACTACGGAGTCTGGAACAGGCTTAGTTCATACAGCTCCCGGCCATGGTCAAGATGACTTTATTGTCGGTCAGCGCTATGGTTTGCCAGTGTTGTCGCCAGTGAATGACGCGGGTGATTTGACCCAATTGGCGGGTAAGTTTGCGGGATTAAATGTGCTAAAGGATGCGAATCCAGCGATTATTGAAGCGCTGACTGAAGCGGGTGCATTAATCAAACAATCGCCCTATGTACATAAGTATCCTTACGATTGGCGCACCAAAAAACCAACGATTTTCCGGGCAACTGAGCAATGGTTTGCGTCGGTGGATAAGTTCCGGGAGGAGGCTTTAGAGGCGATCTCGTCGGTGAAATGGATTCCGTCTTCTGGCGAAAACCGGATTACATCCATGGTGCAAGAGAGATCGGACTGGTGTATTTCCAGACAGCGGAGTTGGGGATTGCCCATTCCCGTGTTCTACCATCAGGAAACCAGAGAAGCTCTGTTAACAGAAGAAACGATCGCTCATGTGAAGGATATTATCCGCGAGCAGGGTTCCGATGCCTGGTGGACTCTTTCCGTAGAAGAGTTATTACCGCCCAAATACCAGAAAGAGGCGAAGAACTATCGCAAAGGCATGGATACCATGGATGTGTGGTTTGACTCTGGCTGTTCCTGGGCAGGTGTGGCAGCAGCACGGCAAGAGTTGAAGTATCCCGTGGATTTGTATTTGGAAGGCTCCGATCAACACCGGGGCTGGTTCCAGTCCAGTTTGCTCACCAGTGTGGCAACTCAGGGAATGGCTCCCTATAAAAGTGTTCTCACCCATGGGTTTGCTTTGGATGAACAGGGACGGAAAATGAGTAAGTCTCTGGGGAATGTGGTCGATCCGTTCGACATTATTAACGGCGGTAAGAATAAGAAGGAGGCTCCTCCCTATGGAGCAGATGTGCTGCGTCTCTGGGTGTCTTCGGTGGATTATTCTTCCGATGTCCCCATTGGTAAAACAATTCTGAAACAGTTGGCGGATGTCTATCGCAAGATTCGCAATACCTCCCGGTTTCTGTTGGGGAATTTATATGATTTCGATCCAGAGCGCGATCGCGTTCCCTATGAGGAAATGCCAGAATTAGACCAGTATATGTTGCATCGCATGGGGGAAGTGTTCGCCCAAGTGACAGAAGCGTTTGAAAGTTATCAGTTTTTCCGCTTCTTCCAAACGGTGCAGAATTTCTGCGTAGTGGACTTGTCCAACTTCTATCTGGATATTGCTAAAGATCGGCTCTATATCAGTGCCGAAAATGGCAAACGTCGCCGCAGTTGCCAGACGGTATTGGCGATCGCTATCGAAAATCTAGCACGGGCGATCGCTCCGGTACTCTCCCACATGGCAGAAGACATCTGGCAAAATCTACCCTACAAAACGTCCCATGAGTCCGTATTCCAGTCTGGATGGTTGGTGACGGAACCCTATTGGCACAATCCTCCATTAGCCGAAAAATGGACAAAACTGCGTCAAATTCGTACAGAAGTTAATAAGGTGTTAGAAGGGGCACGGAATGCCAAGGCGATCGGCTCGGCTCTAGAAGCTAAAGTCTTGCTCTATGTGTCGGATGCCAAGATCAAGGAAGACTTAGAAGCCTTTAATCCTCAATTATCCGTCGCCCTCAAACCCCAACCGCAACCGGTGGCAAAAATCCCAGAGAGCGCGCTAGGGGAAGGTTCACCAAGATCTAGCTTGGAAGACCAAACCTTTCATCAACCTGCCCCTACAGAACCTGTCGGATCGGATGCTTCCTCTGCCACCCCTCCAGCAGAGGGATCGTTGGCCGAATTCCTGCAACTTGCTATCCAATGGTGGAATCAATGGCGGCAATGGGTAAAAGATTACCCCCGCGCCTTTTTAACCCTATTCACTTTACTCGGTGGCGCAGCAACTTTAAATGTGGGCTGGACAACGGCTCACACCATGCTTAAATTACCTATTGTCTCCTTACTGCTCGAATTGGTCGGTATTATCTATACCATCTGGTTTGTACGTCAACGGTTGTTCTATGCACAAGAGCGCTCTGCTCTCTTGAGTCAGGTGAATACCGCAGTACAAGAGTTTATAGGAACTCAAACACCTCCGAAACCGATGGATGAGGGTTCACCCGTTGCAGAACAAGTTACTTCGACTCCGGTCAGTGACCCCACAACTTCGCTCTGTAAGGACACTGTAGAAAAACCATCCAAGACTCCAGAAGATGTCACCATTGGTAATGGAGTGGATGAATTGCGCTATCTGTTCATCACTTCTCAGGTGGAACTGGTGGACAATATCAAGGCTGTAGAAGGGCTAGAGCATAAAGCAGTCGTCGATAATCTGGGCATTGGAGTCGTGAAAGCAGAGGGCAAAAAATGCGATCGCTGCTGGAACTATTCCACCCATGTCGGCGAAAGTGCCGAGCATCCTACTTTATGCGAACGGTGTGTTTCTGCCCTAGATGGTGAATTTTAAGTCACGCCTAAATCTAGGAGATGAGGGAGAATCGATTGTACTCTCCCTCTTTTATGGGTTAGATATATAGCCGTGAAAGAGTTGATTAGGACAGTGAGGTTATGGTTTGAGGCAAGAGACAATAGAAAATGAAAATGTCCTAACTCTCCCTTTCTCAGCTATAGGTCTTACAGCGCTTTGCGTTGTAGTGGTGGAATGGGTGGAATGGAAATGGGGAATAGGGGTGGAAAAGCATTGTACATAGTTAAACTGATTACTCGGATATGATATTACTGCTGAAAATGTCCAAGAAATCATTTCTCAAGGACAGGACATGCTAGATTTTGCCAAGAATTACAGTAATTGCCTTTGCTATAGCGTGAAAAATGGTTTTCCATTACCCATTACCTATTACCCTTCTGCCACACGAAGCGCTGTAACTTGTCCAACCCATCAACGGTTCTTCTCCTAAATTCCAGAATCTAGCACGTTCTGTTCCTAGTTTTAGAGTCAGTTCCTGACTTTGATTAATAGAACCAATTGCCTCACAAGATAATCCCCGCTCGTGAAAGGCTTTCTGGATGAAAGGCACATATTGCGATCGCGCGCTTAATAAAAACCCGTAACTGGGAAAACTCTGTAACCAAGCCATGCGATCGCAGTTTATCGGTTGGACAATTGCGTCTAAGTCAATCACTGCACCACATCCAGAGGTTTCTAATAACATCAGCGCTGTTCCCAATACGCCCCCCATACTAATATCTTTGCCAGCATCGCACCAGCCAGAATGGGCAATTTGCGGCAGAATAGCCAGATCGTCGCGAAGGCGTTGGCGATCGCTTTTTGTGGCAGCATTCCAGAAGAGATAATCTTGATAAAATTCGCCTCGTAAGTCAATTACCATCAACAAGACATCTCCTTCTTGGGCATTAAAACTCGTTATTAGATGTTGAGCTTGTCCTAAAATAGCCACAGAGAGCGCGCTATAAGGACTATTTCCATTCGTATGTCCTCCCACGATAGGCACATGATACGCCTCTGCTGCGGCTTGCATCCCTTCCCAAAGTTGACGACTCTCGCTGGTTGAAGGCAACCACAACGTATCGACAACAGCAAGGGGTTCGCCTCCCATGGCATAGATATCGCTCACATTCACCATCACAGCACACCAGCCCGCAAACCAAGGCTCTTGTGTGACTAAAGAAGGGAGCATTCCCTCAGTAGCCAATAACAGATAGCGATCGCCTTGCCAAATTGCCGCACAGTCATCTCCGAGTAAAATAGATTGCGGATCTTTATCCGGATTTCCACTAAGATATCGGGCGGCAAGCTGGATATCTTGCTTCTGTCGAATACCCACAGAACGACGCAACTGGGCGACGAAGTCTGACAATGCCACCATAACTTAAGCAACCTCTAACCACTGAGGGATTCCCTGGGGGCGCAGTTCGCCATTGGGAGGATAATAAGCAAGATTTGCTTGCATCAGATGGTGAGGGCGATCGCAAATCGTCAACTCTTGCAATGAATCCCAATGCAGCCGTTGAAAGAAGCGCACATTTTGTAATTGTACGGTTGCCAAAAACTGCGAGCAGCCCCAAGTCTGAGCCGTTTGCACAGCCTTTTCGATTAAACCTTTGCCAATGCGCCAACCGCGCCGGTGCTGCCGATGTACACCCAAGCGTCCCCCATACCAAACACCCGGCTGAGACTCATAAATCCGTACCACTCCCACCACTCGTTCCCAAGCCGCAATATCCGGTTGATAGATACTCTGGGGAGCGGTGAGCGCAACAATTGGATAAGCGATATCATCAATAGCATCGCGATCGCTCCAGCGAAATAAATCCTGTTCCTGGCAAAAAATCTCATAGCGCAGCCCATAGTATTCTCTCACCTCTGTTGCTGTTTGTGCTAATTCAAATCGATAGGAATGTCGCATAATTTTATGATTCTCATGATATTTTTTATTGGGATTAAGATAGCAAATACTTGCCTCTTGAATTTGACGATTTCGATACCAATTTCATTTTTTCTAGTTGTTCTCCTTAAATTCTGTCTTCTCTTCCTTGCTCCCCACACTGAAGCACTCCATATCACCTACCCAGATCGACTCTTCATATTCTTTTTATAAAGCGACTCCGATCGCGAACAACAATGGTGGTAGGCTATCCTTGACAAGACCTAACCAATGGAATCAAACACTATGTCAGATGATGTGGCAGCAATAGTCATTGACAATGGCTCAGGAATGGTCAAAGCTGGCTTTGCTGGAGACAATGCCCCAAGAGCCATCTTTCCCAGTATTGTGGGGAGACCTCGCCATCAAGGAGTGAACATAGGAACGGGGCAACCAGACTCTTATATTGGGGACGAAGCCCAGAGCAAACGAGGAATTCTGACCCTCAAAAATCCCATCGAACATGGAATTGTTACCAACTGGGATGATATGGAGAAGATATGGCATCATACCTTCTATAACGAACTGAAAATCGATCCGTCTCAACACCCGGTTTTACTCACTGAAGCGCCATTAAATCCCAAGGCAAACCGCGAGAAAATGACGCAAATTATGTTCGAGACATTTAAAGTCCCGGCCATGTATGTTGCCATTCAAGCCGTTCTCTCACTCTACGCCAGCGGGCGCACCACTGGAATTGTTTTAGACTCTGGCGATGGAGTCAGTCATACAGTTCCAATTTATGAAGGATATGCCCTCCCTCATGCCATTATTCGCCTCGATTTAGCCGGCCGAGATTTAACCGACTATCTAGTGAAAATCTTGGCCGAGCGGGGATATAGTTTAAACACGACCGCAGAACGGGAAATTGTCCGCGATATTAAAGAAAAATTATGCTATGTTGCTCTCGATTTCGAGCAGGAGATGCAAACAGCAGCCAGTAGCCGTTCTTTAGAAAAATCTTATGAGCTACCGGATGGTCAAGTCATCACCCTGGGCAACGAGCGATTCCGGTGTCCGGAAACCTTGTTCCAACCTGCCTTTATTGGCATGGAATCGGCGGGAATTCACGAAACCACATACAATTCGATTATGAAATGCGATGTGGATATTCGTAAAGATCTGTATGCCAACACGGTTCTGAGTGGGGGAACAACGATGTTCCCAGGAATTGCCGATCGGATGCAGAAAGAAATTTCGGCTCTGGCTCCTCCCACCATGAAGATTAAGATTATTGCACCTCCGGAACGCAAATATAGTGTTTGGATTGGTGGCTCTATTCTGGCTTCTTTGTCTACCTTCCAACAGATGTGGATTAGCCAGCAAGAATACGAGGAAAGCGGCCCATCAATTGTCCATCGTAAGTGTTTCTAAAGCTGGTGGCATTGTTCACTTCTTTATCGTTCCTATCATTTTAACCAGGAGGTCTATTCCTATGACAGATAAACCCGATATCTCGGAAGTGGCTAAGTTTGATAAATCGAAACTGAAGAACACTGAAACTCAAGAAAAAAATACGCTTCCGACTAAAGAACAGATCGAGCAAGAAAAAGCTGAAGCCAAACCGGAATAGGGTATCTTTAGTCTTCTAAGAAACCTCAGTTTTGGATAAGTCAGGTATTTAAACGCAAAGAGGTAGGGCCATTTCAAGTGGTCGGCAAGTTACGATGATTCCAAAATGGCGATCGCCCTTCCTCTCTTGTGCCTTTGCCCGTATTGTTTATCCAAAACTGATTTTAGAAAACAGCTCGGTGACTGAGGAGAAAGACCGACACGCGATCACGCAACATTAGGATTCAAAGGTTGATAGCGCCGAACATGCACCGCATTTGGCACAACCGGCTTGCATGTTTTGAGATGACATTCCCGCTTTTCGTAACAAATCCCCGATCGCTTGGTACAAACGGTACATAAATTCGCTATCCGGTGCGGGAGTATGCTCCAAAGGCGTTCCCGTAATCGGGACAAAAGGGACAACAAAGGGATAAACGCCGGTTTGGATCAGGCGATCGCTCGCTGCTATCAATGCCTCTAAACTGTCACCTAAACCAGCTAGCAAATAGGTACTCACCTGCCCCCAACCAAACACCTCGACTGCTGCGGCAAACGCCTCAAAGTAGTATTCTAAGGAAACTTCTGCCTTACCCGGCATGATTTTGGCGCGCACTTCTGGGGTGACGGCTTCCAGATGCATCCCCAAATTTTCAATCCCCGCATCCCGCATTCGCTGGAACCAGATAAAATCTGCGGGAGGTTCGCATTGAGCTTGAATAGGAATCTTCACCCGTTGTTTAATCGCCCGCGCGCACTCTGCCAAATAAGCCGCCCCGCGATCGCTCGTATTCGGCGTTCCCGTCGTCATGACTATCTGCTTGACTCCATCCAAACGGACGGCTGCTTCTGCCACCTCTGCTAATTGGGCGGGCGTTTTGCGAGCAATAGTTTGCCCCGCTGCTAACGACTGCCCGATCGCACAAAATTGACAGGCGCTCTCGCGATCGCCATAACGCATACAGGTTTGCAAAACCGTTGTCGCCAAAACATCATGACTGTGCAGCAATGCAATCTGTTTGTAAGGAATCCCCTCCGCCGTTTTCAGGTCATAAAACCGAGGTTGTCGGGGAAACGAAATCGAAGCAACGGTTTCCCCGCGATGGGCTAGGGTACTCTCGATTGCCTCCGTATGAGATGAGGCCAGGCTGTAAGGAGAATCAGCGGCCGTCCCCGTATAGACTGGAACCATAACCGTCGTCCCATTAACGGCGATCGCCTTATGATCCGAGGGACCCGCACCGCCTTGACGACCCGATGCTCCTCCATTTTGCCCGGTCAGTTGCAATCCTTGCGATTGCAGTTCGACAATTAACCGTTGTTTATTCATAATTTCATATCTAAAGATTCCGGGACAGATTCCGCACCCCCACCATTCGACGAACCAGCGATCGACTCAAACGATAGAGGGTTGCGATCGCGCATGATTTCGCGCATCATCGCTTTCGGTTCGCGATCGATCTGCAACTGCAACAACTCCGGGCGAGCGTAATGTCCGACAGAATCCATCATGCGCTTGCGCTTCGTCAACAGCGAAAAATCTAAATCGGCAATCACCAACCCTTCGCCTTCTGTTAAAGGCGTAGCTAAATGATTCCCTTCCGGCCCGATAATGGCGGTATTGCATCCCCCTTGCAACACCTTTTGCAAGCGCTCATCTGTCGTAATTTGTTGCACTTGTTCCGGAGATAACCAACTGGTGGCATTGACCACAAAACAACCAGACTCGAGAGCATGATGGCGAATGGTCACCTCAATTTGCTCTGTGAAGATATCGCCAACGAGAGAACCGGGAAATTGAGAACAATGAATCTGCTCGTGCTGCGCCATCAACGCATAGCGGGCGAGAGGATTGTAATGTTCCCAACAGGCGAGTGCGCCCACTTTACCAATGGCTGTATCGACCACTTGTAAGCCCGATCCATCTCCTTGACCCCAAACCATGCGTTCGTGATAAGTGGGGGTAATTTTCCGCCGTTTGAGAGCCAAAGTGCCATCGGCATCAAAGATCAGTTGCGTGTTATAGAGTGACCCCGCATCTCGTTCGTTGATCCCTAAAACCACCACCATGCCATACTGACTAGCAGCTTGAGCCACAGCCTCTACCGCCGGCCCCGGAATGGTTACGGCCTCCTCATAAAGGCGCATATGTTCCTTTCCCATCAGAACTGGAGGTTGAATGAAGGAAAAATAGGGATAGTAGGGAACGAAAGTCTCTGGAAAAACGATTAAGCGCGCATCCTGTTGGGCGGCTTGTGCGATCGCCTCAAGGACTTTGTTTAATGTTCCTTCCCGACTGAATAAAACGGGAGAAATTTGAGCGGCAGCCGCACGAATTGTGCCAGTATAGTCGAGCATCATAGAACGCTTTAGATGAGGGAATAAGGAACAAGCGATGGGGAATGGATTACATAGTCCAAGAATCCAAGATCAAGGCCCCTGCTTGGCGATGAACTAAAACAATATCGAGGACATCGAGAGGATTAATGGGAATAATTCCAGGGATTAAAGAGGGTTCACCGTGACCGTAAAGGGCTTGTAGAGCAAAGCGACAAGCGTAAACTTTACCGCCTTCTTCCATGATTTTGACCAACTGATTATTCATGGCCATATGTCCGGGAAAAGCTTCATCCCCAAGTTTGGGAAAACCGCGTTGAATACCTAGGGTAACACCTGGGCCATAAAGAAGAACTGAGGTTTCAAATCCTTTACGAATCAGGCGCGTCGCTTGCAATAGATTTACTAAACCAATGGAACCTTCAAAGGCAACCGTGTGGAAGGTAACCAGGGCTTTTTCACCAGGTTCGGCTTTAACATCTGGAAAAACTTTCTCTTCGTAATCAACAAAAAAGTCACCGGCTTGGTGTTTGGGGGTAGTTACTTCTGGCACGACAATTCCTCAATTTTTTTTGTAGATTCAGCATGATTTGGCATAACGTGATGCCTTACTCTCGAAGGTAGATTAATGCCCTCCACAATTTGATTTTTGTATGTCTAGCTACATAAAATCTAAGTCTAGTGAGATGGATAGGAACAACCGGATAAATTGATTGCCAGTCAGGAAAATTGCGATCACACCCTAGCGAAATCGATAGTGGTCAGATAAATTGATTCTTTTTCAGATAGGCTTGGCGATCTTCCTGTTACAATCCAAGGCGATGGTTGTCCTTGTTATTTCAAATCGCAATTGATCCATGCCAGAAATACGCTTTGAGATTGAGTGGCCCGATGGAATCCGAGAAGTTTGCTATTCTCCTTCTTTAGTGGTACAAAAGCATTTAACTGCCCAAACCGAGTACGAGGTGGCCAATTTTATGCTGCGATCGCGCACGGCTCTGCAAGAAGGCAGCGATCGCGTGAAAGCCAAATATGGGTTTGCCTGTAGTTTGGCGTTGGGACAGTTAAAGAAGTTAGAAACCGCTTCAACTCGCTATTCCTCTGATGCTAAGGTGAAGGTCTTACAGTTTATTGAATAATAGATTAAGCGTTCAGAACTAAAAAATACAGCAGTTCCCGCTCTTATGAAGTACAGTTGACGCTCAAATAACGATAAGCCATCTCTTTTTGAGCGATCTATGGGCAGGAAAAATCGATGTGCAACAAAGCTTTGCTAATCATATCGGCTTAAATCAAATTTAAACCTTCTAGCTACCTTGGTAAGGATATTTTCTGCTCGATTGTAATCATCATTAATTAACCAACCAGTATCTGATTGATATAGACCTCGCTTAATTCGTTTTCCAGATGGCTTCCAGTTGTTTAATTCTATTTTTAAGTCTAGATGTAGGGCTTAAGACAAACTCCTGATTCACCTTATTCCCTAATTTAATTTATTGTTTTTGTCCCTCATTCTAACCCAATACTATTCTCCCGATTTTATATTTTAGACAATAATCAATGGTTATCTTTGCTGCTTTATTAATGGTATAGCAGTGAAAGAGTTGATTAGGACAGTGAGGTTATGGTTTGAGGTAAGAGGCAAGAGGCAAGAGGCAATAGAATTGGTTTATCGATTGAATCATAGTGGAATCGACGTAGATATATCCACATTTTCCAAGGCATGTAAATCGAGACAAGACCATCATTTATATCGAATATATTATCAGTTAACTCAGAAGTTGAAAAAAAGAATAAGGTAGAGTTACTGATGTTATTGACCATAGATTCGACTGTGATCACTCTCACCAGTAAACTCTTCTGGAAACAAAATTACCGTCAAGTAAAGTTACTCAACGGTATCAAAATAAGTCAGGGTAATCCCACAGAGTTTGTCATCGCCGCTTAGTAGCCCCATAACTTTAGTTACGGGGCTACTAAGCTCCCGTGCTATTCGTGTGTGTGATCGCAAGTTCCCAACTAGGTCAGAGTGCTGCGATCGCTAACATATGATCAATAATTAGAATTTCATCCCCCTTTGTCCCAAAGTGACAGAAGAGAGTGAAGCAAGAACGAGGAGCTAATTAGCCAGAACAGCATTTTCCTGTTGCTTGCGCTCAACATCTTGATCCGAAGGGAATTTAACATCCCAGACTAAACCTAGGCGTTGCAGCAGGGCAATCACCCACCAAGAAAAATCGACTTGCCACCAATTCATGCTAAACCGGGCAGAGTAAGGAAAAGCATGATGGTTATTGTGCCAACCTTCCCCTAAAGTAATAATGGCAATCAGGGGATTATTGCGGCTGAAATCTCCAGTCTTGAAGGGTTGAGTCCCCCACAAATGGCAAATCGAGTTAACGGAGAGGGTTCCTTGGAAACTGAGCATAATTCGTAAAGCTCCGCCCCAGATCAGGCCTCGCAGAGCGCCTTCCCAAGATCCACAAATGGCTCCTTCAATAGCAGCCGGGAGCGCTAAACCCAGTACAATCCAGAGTAAACACCAGCGATCGACGAATTCTACAGTGCGATCGCTCTTTAAGTCATTGATATAGGGTAAGGGTTCCACCCAAGTTGCACCAACCATCCAACCAAAATGGCCGTGCCAAAATCCTTGCAGTTGTCCCCAGAAGCTTTTTCCATGTAGGTGGGGCGAATGAACATCTCCAGGTTGATCGCTGTATAGGTGATGCTGGCGATGGTGGCTGACCCAACTGGCGATCGTTCCTTGAGTCGATATACAAGCAGCAATACCGATCAGGGCTTTTAGAATGGGCCCAGTCTTAAACGCTTTATGGGAGAATAAGCGATGATATCCTACACTCACCCCTAGAATGGTGAGGATGTAAAAACCGACGAGTAAGGCGATATCAAGGGGAGTCACCCCTTTTTCCCACCAGATTACTGCGGCGATCGCCACAATGAACCCTATTCTAGGCAGGGTTAAGGTGATCGTATTAATCACTCTTCGGCGATTAAGATCGGCTATGGCTTCAGAACTACTGTAGTTGGTCATCCAGGAACCTTTTATCAAATTACTTAAGCACTTTGAAGGATTGTATCAGCTTTTTGACCTTTGCAGGGCAATCTTAGGCTCTTTTAAGGATCTATTAATGCCTCAAAGCCTGACTGAGCAAGAGTTTATTGTCTGAAGTCAATGGCGATTCTATAGAGTGGCGATCGCTCAGGAAGATTCATCGCCCTATGGAGTTATTCGCCCTTCCAGAAAATAGGTAGTCATTTTTCCTTTACCTTTGACCTCAATCTCACCTCGTTTTTCTAACTGATAGTCATCCCTCAATGCATTATAGGTTTCTTTTGTTACCTGTATTTTTCCAGGTAGACAATGGGATTCCATTCGGCTGGCAATATTCACCGCATCGCCCCAAAGGTCATAAATAAATTTTTTCTTACCAATTACCCCAGCCACAACCGGCCCGGTATTGATCCCAATGCGGATAGTAAGCAGGGTTTGGTGTTTAAGGTTAAACTTAAACACCTCTTCTTGGATTTTCAGCGCCATTTCCGCCACAGCGATCGCCGCATTTGGTCGATTGGTAGGCACACCTCCCACAACCATATAATTATCCCCAATGGTTTTAATTTTTTCCAACTGATACTCATCTGCCCAATAATCAAAGGACGAAAAAATTTCATTGAGATAATTGACTAATGTGGGTGCAGAAATCGACGAGGCTAACTTCGTAAATCCCACAATATCTGCAAATAAAATGGTAACCTCAGGAAACCATTCAGCGATCGGATTATGGCCCTGCTTCAATTGGTCAGCGATCGGTTTGGGAAGTATATTGAGCAAGAGGCGATCGGATTTTTGTTGTTCACTTTCGAGTTCTTGATTCGCTTCTTGTAGTTGAGCGGTTCGTTCAACCACTCGCCGTTCCAGCTCTTGCGATGTTTGGCGTAACCGATTAATCACGACAACAATCGCTGAAAGAGCCAAAATCGAGTGAAAAAACAGCATCATCAATGTTTCCTTTAAATGCTTATGAGTTTCTTCAATAAACTCATCTAAAGGTAAAATAATCTCTAAAATCCCACGTACATCTCCTATTTCCCAATCTGTTTTTGGGCTATCTGGATGGGTATTATGACAAGCAACACAAGTCGGCTCCATGATGTCTGCTTGGGCATATCGTAAAGATGAATATCCTGCTCTCTTTTCAAATCGGTAATAGGGTTCATTCGGACTCTTTCTTAGGGCGGATAAAGCATCTTGCTCAAATTGATCGCTAATGGTTTGTTTGATCATCGCTTGGCCACCTCGAAAAGGATAGTCACTATAGAGCTTAACCATCATCCCTGTATTTTGTTCGCGAATCTTCCATCCTAACTTCATCAAGAATGTTGCGGGTAAAGGAATTGCGCCTGTAATATTGAGATAATTATGAGAAACAGAAATACCATCAACCTCTTGGGCGCGATCGATCACTTCAGAGCTATACAGATTTCTCGCTTCTTGGATTAAATTAGAATAGAAAATTGCTGTTGATATTGCTTGATCTTTAATTAAATTTGATGACATTTGATAGGTGTTCGCTAAACCGATACCAATACTCAAACAAAATAATATAATCAGGAAAAAAATAGTATGTTTATAAGAAAATGAGTTTAATTTATGAATGAAGTTATCCATCCTGTTATCGAGCAACTCTAGTAGGTCTGTTTTAACATATAATTAAGTTTCGTCAATGAGTATTTGTTGTATAATCGACTATTACCCAATCTCCAACACTGAACGAGGAGGAAGATTCATGAGTCGTAGCTATCCCACAGAGTCCATTGAAAACTTAGCGGCAGAAATCGGTGAAAATGTTTATATGGATATTACCAAATGGCATCTTTATCTTAATGATGCCCATCTTCATACCCCTTTAGCCGAGCGTCTCTATCCTTTATTAGCAGAAAATGGCCTCGAAGAAAACAAGGTGTTGGAAATTTTGCAAGAAATAACTGTAAAATTAGGGGGAGGACGCAGTCAAATCACCCTGTTAGATTTAATGCCCATGCAGGCACAGCTAAATTTAATGGATTTACTTGAAGAATTTCAAAGTAACCTTTAATGCCTATGTTATACAGCGATTGTTCTCGATCGCTCTTCTGTCATTTTTGGAGATCGCGATCGCCCTGGTGAAAATCGGATGTTTGGGTTCCAGGATTAGCACACCAGTGGTGCAAGGGCTTTGGGAAAAAGCTGAAACCGAATGGAGCTAAGCGGACTCGAACCGCTGACCCCCTCAATGCCATGGAGTGTAATAGACTCCCTTTCTTGGCCAAACCATGAAACGTCTTTCAACGATAAAAGCTTGCTCCGGGAAGTTCGATCTTCGGCTATGTCAAGGAAGTCGGGCAGGGCAAGGCGTTGGTGGAGCTAGTATGCCCCCTGCATAAAGATGAGAGGGTTGACCTATCCGCACTGACCCCCGTATTTGTTCGGGACAAGTCAGACCTAAAAGAGCTTTCAATTCCACTCGATGAACTCAAGGAACTGCCTCCACTCTTTGAGGCAATCCCCCCAGACCACCCAAAACTCCCCCGAAAAGGAGAGGTGATTCAGGCAAAAACCAGCGAGGGATGGCGGATCGTGAGAGTGTAGAAGGTCAACAAACGAGGTTTTTCAGCAATAGAGCCACGCGACCCAGAGACCGGTGAAATCCGAGAATGGGGGCAAGCGTTACTCATTGACCATCCCAGGGGGAATTACCCAAGCGGCGATCGCCTCAGCTTACGCTAGAGCCAATGCGATCGCCGCCGATATCGCCCTCGGTAAGTTCGACTCAAGCCTAATGGCCTATGACCCAAACCGATTTGGTACAGGGGTATTTTTAGAGAAAAATCTCAAACGGCTGAAACCCTTGCTGTGACTGGGATGGACGTAACGGGACTCGAACCTGTGAACCTTTGAGGGGTTGATGTCATTCCAATGGCTAAAAGCCTTTCCCTGCATACATTCAACGCACTAAACCCTAGAAATGTGTTGAAAGTGTGTTGAAGATGGACGCTTACACGGGAGAGGCGTGGAGCCTAGTCAATGAGTATCTTTACTCTAATCAGATTGACATCTCCAAGCAGGTAGACCACGAATTGGTCAGGACTTACCTGAAGGCTTGCCAGAAAAGCACCCCCAAGGGCATTCGGATTGTTCGTGGTGGTAATCGTTTGTATCTCCGGTTCAAAACAGCCACCAAACCAGCAACGGTGAATAATTCCTGTAATGAGGACTTCACTCGTGATGGCTGTATTAATGCTCTAGCTAAAGCCTTAGCTGTCTTCAACAAACTCAAGGAGACTGAAGCAGAGTCTGAATTCTGGTCGTGGTATGAGTCAGAAATTAAAGGTATTGTACTCCTCAAGAATGACATTATTACCATTGGTCAAGCCATTGAGACTGTCAAATCAAACTACCTACTAGGTCGCGACAAGTGTGACCGAAATAGGAATGACGAAAAGCTGACGACTAACAGCTTGAGTGTATATAATAAGACTTATGGCGGACATTACAAAAAACTCAATCCATGTCTCAGGCTTACCGGGGAAAACATAATCTCTGAAATCATGAGGAACTGGGGTCAATTAATTATTTCTACGACTGGCTCTCAGACATTGTGTTCTAAGGGCTTCAAGAATGCTTATACCGGTGTTATAAAACTTCTTCGAGATACTAGACTTTTTTTTGATTTAGACAAAGTAACTAAGCACTTTGGTACTTTAAAGATTGTTAGCAAAACCAAAATGCAAGCTATTGACATTGAGTCTTTTCTTGACTTCAGGGATAGAGTCCTTGGCTTTGGTGGATATAGCTTAACTAAAGTTCAATTGCGTAACATAGAGTCACGTAAATCATGGATGAAAGCTATCTGCATTAATTTAATTTACGGCTTTCGTGCCTCTGAGTTCAAAGCAATTTTGAATTTTGATAAAGCAATTACTTTAGATGGTTACACCTTTTATGCACTTCATGACCCCAGTAACAACGAAAATATTGTAGTTATTGACGAAGGCTTTTGGATAATTGATACTAGCGGAGAGCGTCATTACATCACAATTAAAACAGGCAAACGTATTGCACGTCCGATGATTCACCCCGATTACCCTAACTTGGTTGAATTACTGGGAATAAAAGACCCAAGAGTTAAGATACCTGAATGTATCCCTAAAGCCAGTAGTAATCCGGACACGATTAAAGATATTTATACCCGTCAAATGGGGCAGAGATTGGCTGATTACATTTCCCAAGTAGGAACAGGCTTCACCCAAACCCACGCTCTACGTCACCTGGCAAATTACCATGGCAAGCTTGCCGGTTTAACGCGCGACCAACGT
>NZ_JAGHZN010000015.1:0-108967 GCF_017746735.1 Roseofilum sp. Guam
ACTCGGTGGCGCTTTGAGCTATTCTAGCTATCGTTAAAAACCGTCATTAATGTACCTCATAGCAGAGGAAACTGCTGTATCTAAAGATTTCATGTAACTGAGCCATGGGGAAGGGGCAGTTTATTACCACTGAATTTACTGGAAATGGAGGAGAGCGAGGGGAGTTTCGGGTATGGGAAAGGGTTCAGGATGTGTTTGGCGACAGATCCTGTCTTGCCTATTGGCGCTATCCTCTGTTTTCTGCCCAAGGAAAACACCGCAAAGAGCCGGATATTCTGATTCTCGATCGCCAATTGGGAATCGTTGTCATTGAGGTGAAGTCTTTACGGATTCACCAAATCGCCCAAATTACCGGTCATCGTTGGCACTATCAAGGATTTTATCAGAAAACCGGATCGCCCTATCAACAAGCCGAGCAGCAGGTTTGGGCGATTCTGAGATTGTGCGAGCGAGAACCCGGGTTAACGTCTTGTCTGATGAGTCGGGCGATCGTTGCCCTACCTTATATTACCCAAGAACAGTGGCACGAGAAGCAATTCGATCGCCTCATTTCGGCTCCTCCTATTCTGTTTGAAAACCATCTGCGCTTAACTGCCATTGCCCAATTTTGCGATCGCGTTAAAAACATCAGTCCCCTAACTCCAGGCACCTCCCTAAGCGAACAGCAATGGCAACTTTTGCTGTCCTTAATGAGTGGTACTCCCATTTTTCAACCTAATTCCAGTAACCGATGGCGCTTATATCCTTCTCCCAGTCGCGCCGAAATTTTAGCCCAAGCCAGGCAGCAGTTTTCCCAACTTGATTTAGCCCAGGAAACTCTCGCCAAAACTATTCCGCCTGGAGTGCAACGAATTCGCGGTATTGCCGGATCGGGGAAAACGGTAATTCTCTGCCAAAAAGCAGCTCACATGCACTTGAAACATCGAGATTGGAAAATCGCGATCGTCTTCTTTAGCCGCAGTCTTTACCAAACGATTACCGAGCAACTCGATCGCTGGTTACTCCATTTTAGTGAGGGGCAAGTCAGCTATTCTTCCCGCAACCGAAATCTGCGCGTTTTTCACGGTTGGGGAGCCAAAGGACAACCCGGTTTTTATCGCTTTTTATCTCGTCTGTCTGGAGTCTCTCCTCGCACCGTTTCTGATGCCTTACGATCTGCGCCACATGAAGCGTTAGCTGAGGTGTGTATTGACCTTCTCCGTCGAGGAAAAATACCCCAAGTTTTTGATGCAATTTTTATAGATGAGGGGCAGGATTTCTTAGTCCAAGATAGCATCAAATTTGAACAAAAGCAACCCTTTTATTGGTTAGCTTACCAGTCTCTGCGCTCTTGCAATCCCTTATATCCAGAGCAACGGCGTTTGATTTGGACAATGGATGAATATCAACATCTCGATCCCCAACAGATGACAACTGTTCTCGATTTATTTGGCGCGGAGTTAGGACATCTTTTAAATGGCTCTCATTTAGGGAATATTGCCAAAACCGAAATCCTCTGTAAATCCTATCGTACTCCGGCGCAAGTGTTAAGGGTTGCCTATGGCATTACGATGGGCATTTTTCGCCCCCAAGGATGTTTAACTCAGTTGTGTCAAAAATCCGATTGGCAAGCCCTAGGATTTAAAGTGGAGGGAGAACTATTACCTGGAAAATCGATTACCCTCACTCGTCCGTTTGATACCGATCTCAATCCAGTCAGTCAGTTAGACTCATCAGCGCTGATTGAGTTTCAAGCTTATGAATCGCGCCAGGAAGAATTAGCGAATCTGGGTTATCATTTAAGGCAAAACTTACGCCAGGATGGACTAAAACCAAGTCGGGATATTTTGGTCATTCTTTTGGGGTCTCGAATTCAGACGCGCCAACTGGAGCCAATGGTGGTTGAGGTACTCTTTAGACAGGGGATAGATGTCTATCTTCCTGGACAAAAGCAGGATTCTGGCTCAAAGAATAGTTTTTGGAGTGAAGGTTGCGTGACGGTTTCATCAATTGAGAAAGCAAAGGGAAATGAGGCAGACATGGTTTACGCGATCGCCCTGGATCATATTGCCCAAGATGAGAGCAATTTATCCCTCAGAAATCACCTATTTATTGCCTTAACTCGCACCAGAGCTTGGGTTACAATTAGTGGAGTGGGGAACTATCCGCTTTATCAAGAACTGTATCAACTTCTGCGATCAGAAAATTCCCTCACATTTACCCTCCCAAAACACTCTCAGCGCTCTCTTTCCATCACCGATATCAGCGAAGTAATCGATCGCTACACAGCCGGCGATCGAAACTTCCAAGGCATGAACCTCAAAGGCTCTCATTTACCGGGAATCAACCTATCCCAAGCCAACTTTATCCGCACCGAATTCCAGGAATCCAACCTAGAAAACGCCCAACTTCAAGGCACTAAATTTATCTTTGCTAATTTAAGCCAAACCAACCTCAGAGGCGCGAATTTAAGGCAAGCCAAACTCATGGGAGCCAACTTGTCTGATGCTCAGTTAGAGGGCGCTGATTTAACCCATGCAGACTTAAGCGATGCCAATTTAAACGGAGCGCAATTCTAACCCTTTAGTTCTTCAAGATATATCATGCTAATTTATCGTATAATTTCAGGGTTAGGAATAACAAAAAAAGACATCAATCTAATTATGGACGATCTGAAAAGCCTCGGGTATGATGACTGGTTTAAGAGTCAAGTGGATGATGAAATGATTGCTGCTCACGATGTTGCACGGGTAGTTTCTGTACATAAAGACAGCTATACTGTGACGAAGGGAGAGAAAGAGATATTTGCTGAATTATCAGGAAATTTTCTTTACCGTACCGAGTTAGCATACGACCTTCCGACTACTGGTGATTGGGTATATGCCGATTTCTTCGATAATGATAGCCATGCCATTATATATGGTGTTTTCCCAAGAAAGACTCTGCTACAGAGAAAGACGGCTGGAAAGGAAGTAAATTTTCAGTCGATAGCTGCAAATATTGATGTTGCTTTCATTATTCAATCTTTGAATGAGAATTTTAATCTACGAAGGCTCGAGCGCTATCTGGTTATGGTCAATGAAAGTGGAATTGAGCCTATTATTCTTCTCAGTAAATGCGATCTGATCTCCAAGGAAGAGATAGATAAAATAAAGAAAAAAGTTCTGAGTATTGCTCCTCACACTCTTGCGATGGAGTTTAGCAATTTAAATCCGGATAATATCGATTCAGTTATTGGCTTGTTAAAGAAAGAATGTTCATATTGCTTGCTAGGATCTTCTGGTGTCGGTAAAACAACTTTACTTAATCGCATCATAGGAATTGAAAAATATGAAACACAACCCGTAAGCAAAATACAGAGCAAAGGGCGACATACGACAACCACCCGTCAATTAGTTTGCCTCGAAAGTGGAGCGATGATAATAGATACCCCAGGAATGAGAGAGCTTGGTAGTCTGTCTGTAGATGAGGGACTCGATGAAACCTTCTCAGAAATTGTAGAGCTTTCGCAAAGCTGCAAATTTTCTAACTGTTCTCATACTCATGAAAAAGGTTGTGCCATTCTTACTGCTATAGAAGCTGGAGATCTGTCCGAACAACGTTATCAAAATTATATGAAGATGAAAAAAGAGTCGGAATTCAATCAAATGTCTTATCTTGAAAAACGACAAAAAGATAAGAGTTTTTCAAAAATGATCAAATCAGTGATGAAAAATAAGAAGAGGTAATCCCCTGCTCGTTCTAAATCCGGACAATCTGCTAAAACTTTAGGAAGGCGAACATTTCTAAAATATCAGTGGCGCGAATTGGTATCCCTCTCCAGTGAAAGAAGGGTTGGGAGAGAGACGTAATACTCCCATTACCCGCGTGTAGCATTATGCTAGGTATTCTGAAGTTTATCGATTAATTCAGCCTTGATTTCTTCCGCCTTGTCATTATCAATTTGACAAGTCCCCGCATTCGCATGGCCTCCCCCTCCATGTTGTAGCATCAATTCACCAATATTGAGAGTTGAAGTCTTATTCAGAATCGATTTACCCACTGCAAAAACGGTATTTTGCTGTTTCAATCCCCACATAATATGCATGGAAATATTACACTCAGGATATTGGGCATAAATCATAAACCGATTCCCGGCATAAATCGTTTCTTCGTTCCGCAGGTCGATCGCCACTAATTTACCATAAGCTTGGGAACAACGTTTTAATTGTTGCTTAAATTGTTCCTGCTGATGTCGATAGAGGTTGACTCGCTCTTGCACATCGGGGAGGGCTAAAATTTCCTCAATCGTGTGAGATTTACAATAATCGATCAATTCCATCATCAATTGATAATTGGAGATTCTAAACTCCTTAAATCTGCCTAAGCCGGTGCGGGCATCCATGATAAAATTGAGCAGAACCCAATCGGTAGGATCGAGAATTTCTTCGGCAGAAAACTGGGCAGAGTCGGCTTTATCCACTGCCGTCATCATCTCTTCAGAAATATCAGTAAACTTGTCTTTTCCACCATAATAGTTATAAACCACTCGTGAGGCCGAAGGGGCATCGGGATCGATAATATAATTCTCCGGTTGAGAGGTGTTGCGTATGGTTTCACTCAAATGGTGATCGAAAACCAAGTGCGCTCCTGGAACATAGGGTAAATTGGTGGTAATATCGCGATCGCTAATCTCGACTTTGCCATCCTGCATATCTTTAGGATGGACAAACTTAATCTCATCAATCAAATTCAGCTCTTTGAGGAGAACCCCACAGACCAACCCATCAAAATCACTGCGAGTGACTAACCGGTATTGTGCATCAACCATGATCAACCTCTTCATTCAACAACAAGCTTTCATCTACCAGGGACTCTGGGAGAATCATCAAGTATAGTCGAGTATAGTATAGTCAATAGCTGTGCTATCAACCCAATCAGAAACCCATGAGACTCTGGATTAGCTGTTTTGTCCTTCTATTAGTGTTAGCTGAAATCTTTCAACAGCTCAAAGCGCTATCAGTTCCCCTTCCTGTCTTTATTGTTGCGGGGGGACTATTGGCTATTGCCTCTAATTTTGAGCAAGTACGTCAATGGACGCAAAAGCAGACTCCTCAACCCAAAACCGTCTCATCTGAACCCACGGAAGCTATCGATGCGATCGATGTTACGAGCTACGAAATAGTTGATGCACCGCCCGATGGGGGGATAGGGGGTTAGCGGGACACTACAGAGGGGAGGCAAGGGGCTGGAGGCCCCTTGTCAAGGGCATCTTCATCGAGATATGGCCTCAGAATCTAATCCACTCTCTCAAGTTGCCATAGGATTTGATTTCCCTCACGTCGAACCCTCGAAACCACCCAGTTTCGCCAAACCCAGTGATCGCCGCGACTGGTAACCGCACTAGCGTTGACATCCATTAAGTCTGCCAACTCCGAGCTAGTAATTAAATAAGCGTGACTGGCAATTTCGTCAGCAATGCGTAAGGTTTCGATTAGATTTCGCAGTTGTCCAACCCGTACATCACGGGGTAAATTCTCCGTGTTTTCGGAGGACGTAGGATTGGAAGGGGCATTTACATCTGTCATGCTACCGTTTAAAGCAACATCCGTGGATTGTAGCGCGTTCTGCCCATTTAGGGGAGAAAGACTTGATCGCTTTTGGGTTTCTAAAGCTTGTTTTAAGGCGGGAGAGCGACCTGTGGCAAAGGCTTTGGCGATCTCATCACAACGTTCATTATCGCGATCGCCCGTATGAGCTGGCACATATTCCCACAACACCATCTTAGAATTTAACTGATCTAAACTTTCCCACAAATCCTGATTTTGTACCGGTTTTCCTTGGGACGTTTTCCAGCCTTTATTTTTCCAGCCTCGAATCCATTGGGTAATTCCCTTACGCACATAGTCACTATCCGTAAAGACCGTCACCGCTTCGGTTTGTCCCGAAGCCACCACTAACCTTAATCCGGCGATCGCTCCCTGCAACTCCATCCGATTATTCGTCGTATCCGCCTCCGATCCCCCCATTTCATAAATGGAGCCATCTGTAAAATTGACCAGCACAGCCCATCCTCCTGGCCCGGGATTTCCTAAACACGCTCCATCGGTGTAAACACTCTTAACTTTACGTTCAGATTCCATTAATTGTTCAAACATCTCGATTTAAACCTAGACTTTCTACTATACTCTGGTTTTCCTGGCCCTAAGCCATCTCCATGGTAGAATTTTCCCAGACTTTTTAGCATCAAAACCCATGCCGTCCGATTCTCCTCGATCCAAAAGCAGCCGCAAATCTTCCCTAAGTCCAGAAAAATATGCTCGCCTCAAAGCTGAAGCCAAAGCACCTTATCGGGGATTACGTCAATTTATTTACGCCACCTTTGCCACATCCGGTTTAATCGGAGCCTTCATTTTCCTCGCTAAACTCGCTTCAGGAGAAGATCTCAGCACCACTTTAGGCAACCTAGCTCTACAAATTGGTGTAGTTGCCCTCATGGTGTGGCTCTTTCGTCTAGAAAATCGAAAAATATAGTACTTCGCGCGGTAATTAGGTAATTGGGTAATGAGTAATAGGAAGATTGCAGAAATCAGGAACTTTCAACTATACTAAATCCCCAGATAACCCGTTACCGTAAGAGGAGCCATTATGGCCATTGCCCTACAACAAGCCATTGAAGTCGGAAAATATTTAGTCACCCAAAGACTATTAGGACGGAAAAAATTCCCCCTAGTCTTAATGCTTGAACCCCTATTTCGATGCAATTTAGCCTGTTCCGGATGTGGAAAAATCCAGCATCCTAAAGAAATTCTCAAACAACATCTTACCCCAGAAGAATGCTTTGCTGCCGTCGAAGAATGTGGTGCGCCCGTAGTTTCCATTCCTGGAGGCGAACCTCTCTTACACCCACAAATTGTGGAAATTGTCAAGGGATTAATTGAGCGCAGAAAATTTATTTATTTATGCACCAATGGATTATTACTGGAGAAATATTTAAACCGGTTTCAGCCCTCCCCCTATTTAACCTTGAGTGTTCACCTTGATGGCTTACAGGAACAACACGATCGCTGTGTAGACCGTGAAGGCGTGTTTGATATAGCCGTACAAGCAATTCGCGCGGCTAAAGCCAAAGGATTTCGCGTCACCACCAACACCACAGTCTTTGAGGGTGCTGACCCCCAAGAGATACAAAAATTCTTTGACTTTCTCGCCACCTTAAACATTGATGGGATGATGATTTCTCCCGGTTATAGTTATGCCTGGGCCCCCGATCAAGACCATTTCCTGAAACGGGAACAAACCAAAGCGCTATTTCGGGAAATTCTTGCTCCGTTCAAAGCCGGTCAAAAAGCTTGGAATTTTAACCATAATCCCCTATTTTTAGATTTTCTCCTGGGTGAAAAAGACTATGACTGTACCCCTTGGGGAAGTCCCAGCTATAGCGTTTTAGGTTGGCAAAAGCCCTGTTATTTGCTTAATGAAGGCTATTATCAAAGCTTCCAAGAATTACTGGATAATACAGATTGGGACCGATATGGTCATCGCAGTGGCAATCCTAAATGTGCTGATTGCATGGTACATTGTGGCTATGAACCTACTGCTGCCGTTGATGCTTTAGATCCAAAGAATATGGGCCGCTCTTTTGGTTCTCTCTTTGGTATGGCCCGGTAAGTTCTACGTGCTGGTCATAGGTAATGGGTCATTGGTAGAACCTCAACTGTCTTTATTCGAGTTTGAAACCGTTACGGTGAACCATCAAGGAAAAATCATTGAGCGGGAAACTCGGCAAGCAAAATATTACCGAGAAGATTTAGGAGAAGGCATCTTTTTGGATATGGTGGAGATCGCGGGTGGAACCTTTCTCATGGGATACCAGGAAAAACTCCAGCACTCCGTCAGCTTACCCCCGTTCTACATGGGTAAATTTCAAATCACTCAGGCCCAATGGTTTAGGGTAGCGTCCTTTCCCCCAATACATCGCTCCCTAAACCCCGATCCTTCCAGTTTCAAAGGAGAAAACCGACCTGTAGAAAGTGTTTCCTGGTTAGAGTGTCAGGAATTTTGCGCCCGACTGTGCCAATACACTGGAAAATCCTATCGCTTACCGTCCGAAGCCGAATGGGAATATGCTTGTCGTGCAGGAACAGTGACTCCTTTTCATTGCGGTGAAACCCTGACTGCCGAGCTGGCTAATTATGATGCCAGCTATAGTTACGGGGAAGCTCCCAAAGGTCAATGTCTTTATAAAACCTTACCCGTCGGCAGTTTTCCTGCCAATGGATGGGGGTTATACGATATGCATGGAAACCTATGGGAGTGGTGTGAAGATCGCTGGCAGGATAATGATCTCGATAACAGTCTCGATTGTCCCACCGAGGGGAGCGATCGCGTCATACGTGGGGGGTCTTGGATGATTTATCCTTGGGCTTGTCGAAGTGCCCATCGTCGCTCTTCTCCACTGTATTATGCCAGTTATGGCATTAAACAAGAATTTAAAAAGAATAGATGGCCGCGTCTGTGGTCATGGCTTGGGTTCAAAAATAGCATCCCAGTTCAACCGGAGTCGAGTAGTAATACGATGGAAGCGAAACCAGAAGTTAGGCTCAATACTATTGGTGTGCGGGTCGTGGGTCTCTGATCGCTGACAAATAACAGCGCTATATTGAATAGGATTATCCTTCCTGTTATTTTTATCATCCGCCCATGAGTGTCTTAACCTGGACAGAACTAGAATCGCTCACTCATTTTACGATCGATCGAGTCAATGGCCCGACCAATGCCCAATCCAATTTACGCCTATTTGGTCACTCGGAATCGGATGTGCGGGTTACACTCTATCGAGATCATCATGCTTGGTGTCCCTATTGCCAAAAGGTATGGTTATGGCTAGAGGAAAAACAGATTCCTTATCGTATCCGCAAAGTAACCATGTTCTGCTATGGCAAAAAAGAACAGTGGTATAAAGAAAAAGTGCGATCGGGAATGCTTCCGGCGATCGAGTTGGACGGCCAATTGATTACCGAAAGTGATGATATTTTAATGGCCTTAGAACAGGCGTTTGGCCCCCTGAACGGTGCCGGGATGGAGGATTCCCAGGTGATCCCCCTGCGCAGACTAGAACGGTTACTGTTTCGGGCCTGGTGTAGTTGGCTGTGCTATCCGAGGAGATCGCCCCGTGATGACCAACGGCACAAAGAAAAATTTATTAGTGTAGTTGCCGACGTAGAACAGGCTCTGAGCCGTATGCCTGGCCCCTATTTCCTAGAGGATTTTGGCACGGTGGATATCATTTTCACGCCCTATGTTGAGCGGATGAACGCGAGTTTGTACTACTACAAAGGGTATTGCCTGCGCAAGGAAAATCCCCATTTTTCCAACTGGTTTGATGCCATGGAAACTCGCCCAACCTATAGAGGAACCCAAAGCGATTTTCATACCCATGCCCATGATTTACCTCCACAAATGGGTGGCTGTTACCCAAATGAGGAACTGGAAACTCAGGAGAATCAGAAACGGGTGGATAGTGGCCCTTGGTTGGGATTGCCAGATGTAACCTATCCAGAGCCGGAAACCTCCCGAGAAGAAGCTCTTCACCGAGTGCTGAAGCATCGTCAGAATATTATTCAAGTGAATCCCGCCGACGATCACCTGTTTGATGAAGCGCTGCGTTGTGCTTTAACCTACTTGATTAAGGGAGAGAAGTGTCCCCCACCATCAGGATCGGATATCGGATTACGTTATTTGCGCGATCGCATTAGTGTTCCGAGGGATATGTCGATTTATGCCGCTAAACGGTTACGGGAAGCCTTAGAAAGTACCGCAGCGCTAGTGGGTGATGGCGAAGGGACTCCCCTTTCGGTGCGCGATCGTCGCGATCAAGACCCGACTCAATTCAACCCCACGAGCTAATTGTCAAGAGAAGACTCTCGTGCCATAAATTCTACCCTAGGAATTAAGGGATCTTGAACTAATCCAATGCCCCGATAGCCCCATCGATTGAGTAGAGCGTTTAGCTGGGAACCAACTAACGATTCAACGGTAAATTGATGGGAAATATCGGGGGCATGGGTATTGAGATAACTGTAGGCTTCAAAATCTTGTTGGAACAGTAACAGATAGTTTTGATCTCCTAAACGAGCCGTGATATATTGACCGTCATTTTGAGAGCGAATCAGATAATAGGTTTGAAAGGCCATAG
Source organism: Roseofilum sp. Guam (assembly GCF_017746735.1). NCBI lineage: Bacteria > Bacillati > Cyanobacteriota > Cyanophyceae > Desertifilales > Desertifilaceae > Roseofilum > Roseofilum sp. Guam. The sequence continues at coordinate 10,157 of NZ_JAGHZN010000015.1, forward strand.
GCGAAATAGGATGGATAATTTATTTGAGATCTTCTAAACGAATGCGAGGATCGGCAAACTTTAACATCAGATCGGCAATTAAATTGCCAATAATGAGCATCACTGCCCCCATCATCAGACTGGCCATAATTAAGTACAAATCCTGGGATTGGACAGCACTGAGAATTAAGCGCCCTAAACCCGGCCAGTTAAAGAAAAATTCGGTGATAAAAGAACCACTTAATAAGGTGGCAAATTCAAAACCTAAAAGAGTGATCAGAGGATTAATGGCGTTGCGCAGAGCATGAACATAAATAACGCGATTTTCCGGTAAGCCTTTGGCGCGGGCAGTGCGGATATAATCTTGGCGCAAAACGTCTAAAAATTGTCCTCTTGTGAGGCGCTGGAGTCCAGCAAATCCGGTAATACTGAGGGCTAATACGGGTAAGATCATATGCCAACCAATATCAAGAATTTTGCCCACTAAAGTTAAGTCAGAAAAATAGATGCTCGTCATGTCTCCGACGGGTAAAAGAGGGGAAACACTTTGGGCAAAAAAGAGCAAGGCAAGGGCGGTAATAAAACTGGGAAATCCTTGCCCAATATAGCTGAGAACTCGCAGACTTTGATCGAGTTTGGTATTTTGTTTGAGGGCAGCAACAATACCTAATGGAAGGGCGATCGCCCAGTTAATCACCAGAGATATAATAGCTAACAACAGGGTATTGGCCATGCGCTCCCAGAGCAGGGAAGCAACAGAGCGCTGATAGACAAAACTCTGACCAAAATCTCCGTATCTAAAGATACTCCAGAGCCAGCGAAAATACTGTTGATAGGCAGGTTTATCTAAGCCAAATTGTTGGGAGAGTTGTTCCAGGGTTTCGGGGGAAATTTGGGGATTTTGGCGCAGGGTATCGATATAGTTGCCAGGGGCAAGTTGAATAATGGTAAAGCTTAAGGCAGAGGCTAATAAAAGGGTGATTAAGCCTTGTAATACCCGTTTGCTGATGTAGAGGAAGACTTCATTACCAAAAAGTCCCCGGAGATTGTAGGAGAGGGTAGAGTTCATGGATTGGAGTGGGGGAATGGGGGAGTGGGGAGATGAGGAGATAGGGGGATGGGGAAATACGGGGACACTGCGATCTCCTATTCCCTATTACCCATCTAGTATTGGATTAAGCTAGAAATCGGGACATTGGGGAGGTTTTTACGTCCTTCGAGAGCTTCTAATTCAATCACAAAGACAAATCCGGCTAAGACTGCTCCGGCTTGCTCTACCAGTTTTGCCGTGGCTTGCGCGGTTCCCCCAGTAGCGATTAAATCATCAACGACGACGACGCGATCGCGACAGCGATGCGGAGCATTATCGCCCCCTTGCAGGGCATCTTGATGCATTTCCAACTGATCTTGACCATATTCGAGATCGTAACTGACTTGATAAACCGGGGCGGGTAGCTTTTTCGGCTTGCGGACTGGAATAAAACCACAATTCAATTGATACGCTACTGCTGTGCCAAAGATAAATCCCCGTGACTCCATTCCCAGGATATAGTCTGGCGAAAGCTCATCACAGCGTTGAGCCAATAAATCAATCGTTGAGCGAAACCCTTCGGGGTGCTTCAACAGTGTGGTAATATCGCGAAACAAAATCCCCGGTTTAGGAAAATCGGGAATATCCCGAATCAGAGTCTGAATCTCTTGAATATCCATGATCTAAATATTATTTCTGTGCTTATCAGGTTATCAGAACCAATGCTTCCCAATCCTACCTGATTCCTAGAACAAGGGAGAAGACAGCGATCGCCTCTAAAGGTTAATCTAGAACAAAGGGTGAGCGATCCGGTAATATGCACTTAGCATCCCAGATTGACTCATATGAGTATTAGCGATCGTGTTCCCCTTTGATGGTCTGATTAACCCCTGTCCTCTTTTACCCGGTTCATTACGTCATCAGAGATCCTGATCGTGCGTCCTTGAAGTTGAACAGTTCACCACAAGGGCAGTATCTAACACGATTTGAATGTTTCTTGAGAACCCAATGCAAACCAACAGTCCACCCCTCAATACCACTCCCTTAATTCTGGAGAACTTGGTCGATCCCCCTCTCAATTCCCCAGAATGTCCCCGTCGTACTCGCTGGCATCTCGATCTGATTCTACTAGCTCTTGAAGCTCTAGATTTAGGGGGATCGGAAGCCATGCTCGCTACCTCCAAAACCCTCCAACTTCAAGAGATCATTCAAAATCGTGTTAGCCTATGGCGCTTACGCAGCACTAATCCCTTTCGCCGTGCCCATATGCGTCGTTCTCTGAGTATAGAAGAAGCTAAGGCATTAGTGGCGATCGCCGCTACCCTCGCCCGCAAACGCACGGTCCTCATCCGTCAACTGCTCGTTGCCTACGATCAACTGCAAGAAAGACACCTTTCCGTAGAACACCATTTTCGGCTCTCCGAATACCTCGATCGCTTCCGGGCCCATTTCCGCTCGCGCATGAACCTCCAACGTTCTGCCCTCACCCAATACCAAAATGATCGAGCCTTAAATGAACTCGGTGTATCTCTACTAAGCCAACTCCTATTTTGTACCGGAACCAAAGGAATGCAACGATTGTGGATTAGCCTATTTGATGGAGAAGTGGTATGAGTATCGAACGTCAATACAATTTACCCAACTGCAACTTAACCCTCTGGGGATGGAGTGAGGCTAATGAAGGCAGTTCCTTAGATTTTCAGCCCCTTTCCATGTTAAGTAATGTGGAATGCCAAATTGCTGGAGTCAAATTAACTGGGGGAAAAGAATTTTTTGAAAGCCTCGTGTGGGCAGTTAGCCACTATGCCCAAGAAGTCCTCAGTGGGGTGTCCTATCCCCAAGAGCATCTTCCCGGGCCAAAATGGATACACTTAGAAAAACTCAACGGCCATTACCATCGCCTATGCATTAATACGAAGACTCCCGATCCGGCTGCGACCTCTCCCAACCCTCCAGAAGTTAAATTAAGTGATGTCCAGCTCTTTGACCTAGTAGAAGCCGTCGATCAATTTTTTGCCGATACCCAAACCTTGCCGAGCCTTTCCTGGTCTCTAGCTCCCACTCCTAAGCGCTATGTACAAGCCACCATTCCAGGGCCTCAACGAGCTGCTCCCGCTGCCCTAGGAGTCGTCGGTTTGGCGGTTGCAGCCGGCTTATTTCTGATTATGCCCATACCCAACATTGAACGGCCGGAGACCCTGGAGGAAGTTGAACCCCATGGTGCCTCCGAGTCTGAAGACTCTGGTGAACCTCCCTCTCCTTCCCCAAATACCGATCAAAGCGATCGAGAACCAAATGGAGAGACAGCCCTAACGGTTTCCGACTCGACTACCACTAATCCTTTAACTACTGGGCGGACTTCTTCACGGCCGACGATTGAAGATATCGATACTTTAGTCGAACGCCGACCCTCAATTACCGATGCAACAGAAATAGGGACTTTAAATCGAAGATTGCATGAAGATATTGACCGGGCTTGGCAAAGTCGCGAAGATTTAGAAAGAGATTTAACCTATCGAGTGGCCGTAGGGCAAGATGGGGCAATTTTGGGATATCGAGGGACAGATGAAGCCATGATTCCCCAAGATGACCAACTGACTCCCTTGTTAGAGTTAGCTTATATTCCGACCGATGAAGGAGGAGCAGAAGCGGAGTCGATTGCTGAGTTTAAAGTTGTCTTTCGCCAAAAAGGGGTAGTTGAGGTCAGTCCTTGGAAGGGCTTTCCGCCCGGATCTCAAAGTTTAGGCCCGGAAATTACCGATCCGTTTTTACTAGAAAATTTAAATCAGGAACTCTATAACCAAATTGATCGAGTGCGGATTCGGGAAGCCGATTTCCCCACAGAACTCAATTATCGAGTAGCCGTGCAACCAGACGGTGAAATTGCTGATTATGAAGCCCTGAATCAAGCGGCATTTGATTATTTAGATCGGACTCCTCTACCGAGTTTATTAGAGGTCACCCAAAACAGCCGTTCTGAAGAGCCAGAAAGTTCTGACGAGCCTTTAGCCCAGTTTAAGGTGGTGTTTACGCCGGAAGGGATTTTACAGGTGAGTCCTTGGCGGGGATATTATGGGGTCAACTGAGTGCATGATGTTGGTATGGCTAACAACTTCCACTTAATCGATCTAGTTGGGCAACGAGAAGCAGTTAGAGAGCATCTCCAGGGGTTTACAGAAGAGGAGATGCTTACATGGCTAAAGGCTTATGGGCGCTTGGAAGAGTATTACAATAGTGCCGCCAGTCACCAAGTCTACATTTTTACTTCTACTGTTGGCAGAGAAGCGAGTTTTTTCTTCCGTCAAGGTCAAATGATCTTCATCGGTGACCATTGTACTTTTGTCTGAAGAGAAGAATTTTTGCTTCAAGTGACAGAACAAAGATAATCATTCACTTGTAAGATCCTCCCCACTCCCTCTAAAAAAATTCTCACTGGGGGTTGACATATCGAAAAACCTTAGTTATGATAATTAAGGTGAATAAATCAAGCCCCCATCGTCTAGAGGCCTAGGACACCTCCCTTTCACGGAGGCGACAGGGATTCGAATTCCCTTGGGGGTATACCAATTAAAGCTTGTAGGAGTGAGAAACTAATTTCTCACTCCTACAAGCTTTTAAACCACACGATCGCCTAAGACTAACTGATGTATTCTTTTAATGAGTTTCTAAAAACAGGATGCGATCTCAATCAACACCCTGTTTGGAGTGGTTACCAGCCTTTTTCAGCTTGCTCTAAAACATAAGCTGACACATCTTCAATTTGCTGGTCATTCAATTTACCCAAGAAACGAGGCATAGCAGCTTTCCCATTGCTTACCTGAGTAACAATTGCCTCTAGAGTATTCATTCCATATTTCTCTAAATCAGCTTTACTCAAAGTTTTAGTGGGGTTAACCAAGTTTTTACCACCCGCATGACAAGCAGCACAATTGGCAGAAAATACGCCTGCGCCAGCCCCTGCATCACCAGCGAGGGCAGGTGTGGACAGAGAAAAGGAAAGGATTGCGATCGCCGCAATAATCCAAGATAGCAGTTTTTTCACAGTGTTCTCCAGTAATAAACCCAACAGCATCGGGAATAAACCGTATCATTATAAGACAAAAGGGGAGTTTGGTAAAACTCCCCTTGCTTCAGGTAATTACTGTTGCTTAAGAAGCTACTTGGGCTGATCTCCGGGGACGGGTACGCCGATTTTTCAGGGGTACACCATCAGCTTGAGGAGTCGTTTTAGAACCATTCTCTTGGGGTTTGAGATCCCCAGGAAGATCTTCGGGGGTTTGCACCAGTAAGACAAGTAACGGATTACTCCGCAATTCTCTTCTCAGGAGTCGGTTTAAATCGTGTTCGATTTCTTGTTGCAAGCGATGGAAACTGACATCCAACTGTCCTTTACCAAAAGAGCGCACAAACTCTGACCAGCGATTATCTAAGGTGGTTTGTATCGATTGGGCGATCGCATCCTCTAAATACCGTTGTTTCAAGGACGTTACCACACCCCGCAAATGTACCATGGGACGGTTGGCTAATTTCCCTTCCCAATTCACACCAGCAGCCACTGTAATCACCCCATCTTCAGCTAACTGTTGCCGTTCTTTGAGGACTTGTTCATGGAGGATACCCGCATTATCGACCAAAGCCACACCAGAGGACACTTTACCAGCAATTTCAATGGAATTCTCGGTCAGCTCAATCATATCGCCATTATCGACAATCACCATATTTTCTTCGGGAATGCCCATACTTTTGGCCGTTTGCCCATGTTTAATTAACATCCGGTGTTCCCCATGAACCGGGATAAAGAACTTCGGACGAGTTAAAGCTAACATCAGCTTATGGTCTTCTTGACATCCATGACCGGAAACATGAATGCCTTGATTTTTGCCATAGACCACATTCGCCCCTTGTTTCATCAATTGGTCAATGGTGTTCACGACGGCAATAGTATTACCCGGAATGGGGTTAGCCGAGAAGACCACCGTATCTCCCTGGCGAATTTTAACTTGTCGATGTTCTTGTTTAGCAATCCGAGTTAGAGCCGATAAGGGTTCCCCCTGAGATCCAGTGGTCAGGATCAGCACTTTTTCATCTGGCAAGTTGCGAATGGCATGTAGGGGTTGCAGCAGCTCATCGGGACATTTTACATATCCCAAGTTGCGAGCATGGGCAATGACATTCAGCATGGAGCGCCCTAAAACTGAAACTACTCGATTATGTTTTTGCGCCAGTTGCAGGATAATATTCACCCGATGCACGGAGGAGGCAAAGGTCGTGACTAAAATCCGTCCCGCAGCTTGGGAAAACACCCGGTCGAGGTTGGGAATGGTGGAACTTTCTGATGCCGTAAATCCGGGCACTTCAGCATTCGTGGAATCACTCATGAGGCACAATACGCCTTTTTCCCCATGTTCGGCCAGTTTCTGTAGGTCAAACAGTTCTCCATCCACAGGAGTATGATCGATTTTGAAGTCTCCAGAATGGATAATGACACCGAGGGGAGTATGGATGGCAACTGTAAAGCTGTCGGCCATGGAGTGGGTGTTACGGATAAATTCTACGACAAAGTTTTTCCCTACCCGTACCATATCTCTGGGGCCGACGGTTCTCAATTCAGTGCGATCGCTCACTCCTGCTTCTTCGAGTTTACCTTCCAATAGGGCCATCGCTAACCGGGGGCCGTAAATCACGGGAATGTCAAACTGTTTCAGATGATAGGCAATACCACCAATATGGTCTTCATGGCCGTGGGTGACAATCATGCCTTTGATGCGATCGCGATTTTCCCGCAAATATGATATATCCGGCAAGACAATATTGACCCCATGCATCCCATCAGTGGGAAAGGCTAATCCAGCATCGAGTAATATAATTTCGTCTTCATACTCAAAGACGCAGGTGTTTTTGCCAATTTCATGCAAGCCTCCCAGGGGAATAATTTTGATTGCAGACTTTTGATTCTTTCTAACCATAATTTTTCGAGTTTAGTGTGACAGATGTATGGGCTAAGTTCAGTTGCACTTAGCCTTAAATGTGATTCAAGTGACAGCAATTTCTGCTGTCGCGGACATGAAATGCGCTGCGCTAAGGTACGGGATCAAAGGTTCACACTTTGAGTACCAGAAGCTCTTGCCTTTTTCCTAGCGCTTTGCGCTCTAAGAGACATTTCAATCACTTTTTTTCCTAACCAATGGGGTGCTTATAGTGGGGATTGCCTCCCGTTTTTAGGTCAATTTTTAACTCTATTCCTGATCCAACAGCTCAGTTTAAACCCAACTGATTCAAGACATTTTTCAATTCTGCTTGAATGGAGTCTGGGGCTTCTACTAAGGGTAAACGTAACTGGCCAACCGGCCATCCTTGAAGAGCCAGTGCAGCTTTAATTGGAATTGGGTTAGTTGTCAGAAACAGAGCCTTAAAGAGGGGAAAAAGTTTCAAATGAATTGCCGTTGCTTGTTGGGTCTTTCCCATTTCAAAGCACTGAATCATCTCTTGCAATTCCTTACCCACTAGGTGAGAGGCTACACTGACCACACCTTGCCCACCGACCGAGAGCATGGGTAAAGTTAGGGAATCATCTCCAGAATAGATATCAAACTCAGGGGGAACCAGTTGGCGAATAAGACTAACTTGATCGAGTTTCCCACTGGCTTCTTTAATGCCGACGATATTCGGAATTTCTGCTAAACGGGCTACAGTTTCTGGGGGCATGTTTTGCCCGGTTCGTCCAGGAATATTGTACAGCAAAAGAGAAATATCGGGGCAAGCTTTGGCGATCGCCTTAAAATGCTGATAAAGTCCTTCTGCGGGAGGTTTATTGTAATAGGGAACCACTTGCAATGAGCCATCTAAGCCCAATTCCATCGCTTTTTGGGTCGCTGAAATCGCCTCTGAGGTTGAATTCGATCCCGTTCCGGCAATTACTTTGGCTCTACCTACAACAGCTTGTTTTACCACCCGGAACAATTCATGTTCTTCCTCCCAAGTTAGGGTAGGGGATTCCCCCGTTGTACCACAAACAACCAGGCTATCACTACCATTGTCCACCAAATGAACGGCCAACTCCTGTGCTACATCATAATTAACACTGCCATCAGCCGAGAATGGTGCGATCATCGCTGTCATTACTCGTCCAAAACTACTCACCCTTTTTATGCTCCTTTTTCTTTGATGCGCTTGATAATTTTTCGGTTCACTTTATTGACTTAATGCCACTTCACGGGGTTTAACCCAATCTCTTTCCACTAACAGTTCAGCAATTTGAACCGCGTTTAGAGCTGCTCCCTTACGAATTTGATCCCCACATAACCACAGTTCCAGCCCACAAGGATGGGATAAATCCTGACGAATTCTACCCACTAAAACCTCATCTTTACCCGTGGCTTCCATCGGCATGGGAAAATAATTGGCGCTCCAATCTTCAACCAGTTTCACCCCTGGAGCCGTTTGCAAGACTTCTCTGGCTTTTTCCACAGGGAAGGGTTGTTTAAATTCTAAGTTAATGGCCTCTGAGTGCGCTCTGAGTACAGGGACACGCACGCAGGTAGCGGACACCCGCAAATCTTGAGCTGAAAAGATTTTCCGGGTTTCATTAACCATTTTCATCTCTTCCTGACAATAGCCTTCATCATTCAAGGGCGAATTGTGGGGAAATAGATTAAAGGCTAGGGGGTAGGGAAACAGTTCCGGTTTTGGATCTTGGCCATTAAGAATCTGCTGGGCCTGAATTTTCACCTCTTCCATAGCCCGTGCCCCTGCACCACTAGCCGATTGATAGGTCGCTGCGATCAGTCTCTCTACGGGTTGCACTTGATGCAACGGCCACACAGCTACCGTCATTAAAATCGTAGTGCAATTGGGATTAGCAATAATTCCTTGATGGGTCGCTGCCGCTTCGGGATTGACCTCGGGAACCACTAGGGGGACTTCAGGAACCATGCGAAATGCACTGGAGTTATCAATGACCACTGCACCTGCTGCCACCGCTTTCGGGGCCCAAGTTTTGGAGATTGAACCTCCGGCTGAGGCAAGTACCACATCTACTTGGTCGAAACATCCCTCTGCTACAGGTTCAACGGGCAGAGTTTCCCCTCTAAAGGATAGAGTACGCCCCGCTGACCGAGGAGAAGCCAAGAGTTTTAGGCTCTCTAGAGGGAAATTACGGGTTGCTAATAGGTCGATTAATTCGGTTCCAACTGCACCAGTGGCTCCCAGAATGGCAACTCTATAGGATTTTGGCAAAAGGTGATCCTCCTTGATTTTAAAACTTTAGCATTCAGGTTTAGACTATCTGGATTTTCTTAAAATTTCTGAATCGGGCACAAGATAAATAATATATAGAGCAAACTTTTAAGTTTTTTTTGGCGTTAGAACTTAGCTTACCGCATACTCGGCTCTGCTGAGAAGGATTTAATTTCCTCCATTCCTCTTTCACCAGAGCGCCCAGCGTACCATCTTCCAGATTCTAGCAGGTTAAGGCTGCTCTGGGCCAATTTCTGTTGACAACTTACAGCACTTTGCTTGCGTTATGAAACACAAGCTTGACTCCTCAAAGCTATGTACCACAACCCTATTCCCTATTTCCTATTCCCCAGCGCAAAGCGCTGTAGGACTTGTCAGACTTTTTTTGACAAGTTTTTGTTTTGATTCGGGTTGAATTGTCAACCCCCTATTATATAATACCATTGCGTGGTGTGTCAGGAGCTTGACCCTCCCCTTCACCGCCCGTGGCTCAATTCCCATTCAGTATACAGATCTAGTGATGAAAGTTACCCAGGAAAAATTGCCCGCCAGTCAAGTTGGTTTAGAAATTGAAGTGCCTGCCGAAGCATCAAAGGCTGCTTATGAGCAGGTAATTAAGGAATTTAGCCGTACCGCTAAGCTTCCTGGGTTTCGGAAAGGGAAAATTCCCCGCCATGTGCTGATCCAGCAATTGGGCAGTCAAAACCTGAAGGCGGCAGCCGTAGAAAAGTTAATCAAACAGTCCGTAGATGAGGCGATCGCCCAAGAAAAATTAGAAACCCTCGGCTCTCCCCAACTCAAGTCGGAATTTGATAGCCTCGTGAACCAATTTAAGCCCGGGGAAGCGATCACGTTTAATGCAGCCGTAGATGTGCCCCCAGAGCCGAAATTGGTGGAATACAAGGGCTTAAGTGTCAAAGCGGAAGAGATTAAACCCGATCCAGAAGCGGTCAATGAAGTCCTCAAGTCCGAACAAGAGAAGCGGGTGACTTTAATTCCCATTGAAGATCGCCCCTGCCAGCTTGGGGATGTGGCTGTGGTTGATTTTGTGGGTCGTCGAGTGGCAAAAGACGGGGAGGAAGTGCCAGAACCGGCAGAGATCCCAGGAGCGAGTGCCACTGACTTTCAGGTAGAAATGGAGTCAGATCGCTTTATTCCTGGCTTTATCGATGGTATGGTCGGAATGGAGCAGGGACAAACCAAAACCATTGCTGTCAAGTTCCCAGACGAGTATCCCCAAGAAGATATTGCCGGTCAGCCGGCTGAGTTTGAAATTACGCTGAAAGAGATTAAGGAAAAGGAACTACCAGAACTCGATGATGAGTTTGCTGAAGAGGTCAGTGAATTTGACACTCTAGAAGCCCTAACGACTTCCTTAACCGAGCGGTTTGCCAAGGAAGCAGAAGATAAAACCAAAACCAACAAACAACAGGCCCTAGTAGCCGCTCTGTTAGAAAAAGTGGAGGTAGAACTGCCGGAGAGCTTAATTGAAGACACGGTGACCCAACAGTTAACCCAAATGGCAATGCAGTTGGCCAATCAAGGGCTGGATATGAATAAAATCTTCACGCCTGAACAGATTCCTACATTTCGTCAAAATGCTCGCCCAGAAGCGATTAAAGCGATTCGAGAATCCCTGGCGATCGCCGAAATTGCCAAGCAACAATCCTTGCAGGCCGATGAATCCGAAATTCAAGCCAAAATGGATGATGTGCTAAAAACAGTCGAAGATCCCAAAGAGATTAACCGCGATCGCTTGAAAGAAATTGTCACCGAAGACTTAAATCGGGAAAAAGTCCTCGAATGGCTAGAAGCCAATGGCACAGTAGAATTAGTCGCTGAAGGGAGCCTAAACTCAGAAGAGACGAGTCCAGAGACAGAAAACCCAGAAACCCAACCCGAAGCTGAATCCTCAGAAATCAACGCTCCTAGCTAGGGTAGAACCAGCCAAATCTCCCCTAAAAGTTGAACAAGGGCTAACTTTTTTTGGGTTGACCTGCCAGAATGGGGGAGATTAAGGCATAATAAACCCAAGAGGTCAATTAGCCTAAAAATGACCCTAAAATAAACTAACCTCTAACTTGGAACTCAAATCTCTGAGAAACCCCATGATATTCCGATCTCAATCCCAGTATTCTTCTCCTGAAAGTTATAGCTCGCAAGACATCATTTCCTACCATCCCCAAGGGGTAATTCCCATGGTGGTTGAGCAGTCAGGTCGGGGAGAAAGAGCCTTTGATATCTATTCTCGACTCTTGCGAGAGCGGATTATCTTTCTGGGAACAGCGATCGATGATATGGTGGCTGACTCAGTCGTGGCCCAACTTCTTTTCCTAGAAGCAGAAGACCCAGAAAAAGACATTCAACTCTACATTAACTCCCCCGGTGGGTCGGTGACCGCAGGAATGGCAATGTATGATACTATTCAGCAAATCCGCCCCGATGTGGTCACTATCTGTTACGGATTAGCAGCAAGTATGGGAGCGTTTCTGTTAGCAGCAGGAACAGCCGCAAAACGAATGTCTTTACCTAACTCCCGGATCATGATCCACCAACCCCTGGGAGGGGCCCAAGGACAAGCGGTTGATATTGAAATTCAGGCTAAAGAAATTCTTTATCATAAGGAAACGTTAAATGGGCTATTGGCCCATCACACGGGTCAATCCCTAGAAAAAATTTCAGAAGATACAGAACGAGACTTTTTTATGTCTGCTGAGGAAGCGAAAACCTATGGTCTAATCGATCGGGTGATTACCCAACCCCAGTCCCATCCATCCGACTCCCACCCCACTGTTTAATCAGAGGCCGCTTTATGTCTAAATATGACTCCCATCTCAAATGTTCATTTTGTGGAAAATCCCAGGAACAAGTACGGAAGTTGATCGCGGGCCCAGGGGTCTATATTTGCGATGAATGCGTGGAACTCTGTAATGAAATTCTGGACGAAGAGCTGTTTGACTCAAGTTCCACTTCTGCTCCTCCCAATCCTAGACGGGGGGAACCGGCTCAGAAAAAACGGCGATCGCGCACCGCAAACCTAACTCTAGGTCAAATCCCTAAACCTAAAGAAATTAAACACTATCTTGATGATAATGTTATTGGCCAGGAAGAAGCCAAAAAAGTGCTATCTGTGGCCGTATATAACCATTACAAGCGATTGAGTTTTATCCAATCCAAGCTCAACAATGCTGGAGCAAATGGGGGAAAACCCAATTCAGAAGATAATATAGAACTGCAAAAATCGAATATTTTGCTCGTAGGCCCCACAGGATGTGGGAAAACCCTACTCGCCCAAACCCTAGCCGATATGCTAGATGTGCCCTTTGCTGTAGCTGATGCTACAACGCTAACGGAAGCAGGCTATGTGGGTGAAGATGTAGAAAATATTCTACTGCGCTTGTTGCAAGTCGCAGATTTTGACGTTGAAGAAGCCCAGCGAGGCATCATCTATATCGATGAAATCGATAAGATTGCCCGCAAGAGCGAAAACCCGTCCATTACCCGTGATGTCTCCGGGGAAGGGGTACAACAAGCTCTGTTGAAAATGTTAGAGGGCACGATCGCCAATGTTCCTCCCCAAGGAGGACGTAAACACCCGTACCAAGATTGTATCCAAATAGACACCAGCAACATTCTGTTTATCTGTGGCGGAGCCTTTGTTGGCCTAGATAAAGTGGTCAGCCAGCGCACCGGGAAAAAATCCATGGGCTTTATTCAGCCAGGAGATAGCCAACCCAAAGAAAAACGGGCAGCCGATGTACTGCAGGCATTAGAGCCAGAAGACTTAGTGAAATTTGGCATGATTCCCGAATTTATCGGCCGCATTCCCGTAGTTGCCGTGGTCGATCCATTGGATGAAGAAGCCTTAAAATGCATCCTCACGCAACCTCGAAATGCCTTGGTTAAACAGTATCAAAAACTGCTGAAGATGGATAACGTGGCTCTGGAGTTTCGCCCAGATGCGACAGCAGCGATCGCCCGGGAAGCGTATCGGCGCAAAACTGGAGCTAGAGCCTTACGGGGAATCGTCGAGGAACTGATGTTAGATGTGATGTACGAACTGCCCTCGCGCAAAGATGTGACTCGCTGTGTCATTACCAAAGACATGGTTGAGAAGCGATCGACCGCAGAACTCTTGCTTCACCCCTCCTCCTTACCCAAACCTGAATCTGCCTAGATCATGCCAGAGATAACAGTCCGTGGGGTTGACCACTATTATCAGTGGATAACTACAACCCCGAGTGCATCCAGTCCCCAAAAACCTGTACTCGTTTTCCTCCATGGTTGGGCTGGCTCAACCCGCTATTGGGAAAGCACAGCAGAAGCCTTTAAGGAACATTTTGACTGTTTACTCTACGACTTGCGGGGATTTGGACGCTCTCGATTGCCCCAAACTCCCGTAGACTTAAGTTACGCTCTGGAAGAATACGCCGAAGATCTCGCCCAACTGCTGAATCAACTGGGACTACAAAAGGTTTGGATTAACGCCCATTCTACCGGGGCATCGATTGCCGTTCTCTTTGCCCAGAAGTATCCAGAGCGCATTGAAAAGCTCATCCTGACCTGTAGCGGAATTTTTGAATACGATCGCCCCTCTTTTGAAGCCTTCCATAAATTTGGTGGCTACGTGGTCAAATTCCGTCCCCCTTGGTTAGCTAAAATTCCCTTTGCCGATCGCTTTTTTATGGCGCGCTTTCTCTGTCGCCCCATTCCTGACGAACAGCGCCAAGGGTTTCTGACCGATTTCTTGATTGCTGACTATGAAGCTGCTTTAGGAACGATTTACACCTCAGTGAGCGAACACATGGCTAAAACCATGCCCATTGCCTTTTCCCAGCTCTCCATACCTGTTTTGCTCATTTCTGGGGAAAAAGACCAGATTATTCCCGCTCCCATGGGTAAAAAAGCAGCCGATTTAAACCCCAAGATTCGCTATCAAGTCATTCAAAAAACAGCCCACTTTCCCATGCTCGAAGATCCCCCAGTTTATCTATCCTGCGTGCGAGACTTTATGGGGAACGGGGAATAGGGAAGCGGAAAGAGGGAATAGGCAAGGGGAAACCTAGGGTTCTTCGCTATTACCCATTACTCAAAAGTTCCGATATCCTGTAATTAGTTTCCCCCGTTATTCCCACGCCAATCTATGAACGAAGAGCATACACCCACTTCCCCCTTCGACTCTTCTGAGTGCGAGCCAACCCCTGAATCTGTACTGGATAAGCCAATTGAAGCAGATGAGATCGCAGTTGAGGACGTGAACCCAAATCCTCCTCCGGCTGAATTTACCGATGTTTCTGTAGAGCTGAAACTAGATGCGATCACCCATGATAGTCTCAACTGGCACGATATTGAAGAATCAGTTAGCGAAGGTATTGCTCCAGAAGTCTTAGAAGCCGTGCAACAGGAAATGGAACAAGTGTTACATAAGAATGTGGCTCTGCTCGATCGCATCAGTCAACTCGAAAGTGCCCTAGCTCACTCTCAACAAGCCTTACAAACCTACCAAGAGCGCCAACCTGCCACTGAAGCCCTCCTATCCCAACGTCTAGAAGAAATTAATACGCTTCAAGAAGAAAATAAACGTCTCTTGCGGGAATTAGAAAAATCCTATCAAGGCACCCAACGACAACAAATTTTAGTCGAAACCTTAACCGAACAACTCGAAAGTAGCCAAATTCAAGTTGCTCAACTCGAACGAGATTGTGCGATCGTCCAACAACGCTCTCACGAACAAGCCACCCAACTCAATCAACGGGATAAGTTCTGCATCGACTTACAAACCCGTCTCCACCGCCAACAACGATATACCCTACAGTTCAAAAATGCCCTGGATCGGTGTTTAGAATTATCTCCCTCGAACCGAGAACAGATCCTCCATGAATCCTCTCAAGCTCTCAAAGGCTTAAAATTGACCAAAATTGAACAGGGATTAGCCCCAAAAGTCGTTGCGATTCAACCTTGGTCAATCAATCAATGGCAAGACTCTTTATCGGAAACAAATCTGCCTAATCCTCTACCAGAGGAAATAAGGACTAGAAATTTAGAAACCCCCGATCGAGAAATCTCTTCTCTAGAGTCTCCAGAGCTATTGACTCAACCCTCTTCACCCGAGGTGAATTCCCCTCATTTACAACTCTTCAAACCGGAAGAGTCCTTATCTTCAAGCCCAGAACTGGCAGCATCTTTTAGTGGGGCGATCGAAAATTTCCAGGATTCTCCCTTCCAGACGATCGCTCAGTCACGAGAGTTAGAACCTTTAGAAGAGTCAGAGGAGTTAGAACCCGAACCTCCCTCTTTTAGTGCTGAGTTTGATGATTCAGAGGAAAGTTTGATCGAGCAAGAAGATGTACAAGAAGATCTACAAGAAGAAGAAAGTGTTCAAGTCACCTCCGATCACTCAGAATCAGAAGTAGTAGAGGATATCTCTTCTGAAGAAGCTCCGCTATCTGAGAAATCAGAAGTTCCCGTAAATCTTCCCCAAGGTAATTGGCCTTCTCCTTTAGTGTATCCCCTACGACCCCCGAAAAAACGCAAGTCTTTAGCCGCGATCGATCTACCGTCTTTTCCTCGTCCATAACAATGGAATTGGTTCAGTTTAGACGCTCAATAATTCTTTCTCAAGACCCATTGTTATGGTTAAACTCTTCTATGCGCTCCTGTGTATTCTAGGGACTGTCTTACCCTATTGGCAGTTTCTACTTTGGTTCCGGATAAAGAAGTCTATTGTTTTCAGTGATATAACTTCCCTAAGCTTCTATGCTCGATCCTGAATATCATATTCGTCTTCTTCAAGGGGTGACTCAAGCCACTCATTGCCTGCTTACCCTATCGGATCGCCATGAAGCAATGCATTTGGCTTTAGCTCATTTAGGCAAAGCTCTGGCAGTCGATCGGGTGTATATTTTTCAGAATCATACCAATCCGGTTACCCAGTCCTTATTAGCCAGCCAATGGTGGGAATGGACTCCAGAGAGAAGATCGCTTCCTTTTAATAATCTAGAATTGCAAAATTTGTCCTATGCTACGGTACTGCGGCGCTGGTATGATTACCTTTCCCAGGGAAAACCGATTACGGGTTATCAGAATGAACTGCCAGAATGGGAAAAACAGTTATTAGGCGATCGCCAAGTGTGTTCCCTGCTGGTGCTGCCGATTTTTGTCGATCAACGCTTTTGGGGTTTTGTCGAGTTTGATGATTGTCAGAGCGATCGCCAATGGACAGCAGAAGAAATCGCGATTTTAAATACCGTTGCCGATAGTTTTGGGGGAGCAATCTCTCACCATCATGCCGAAACAGAACTCAATAATATCCAAACTAAACTAGAAGCCGCGATTGAAGAACGAACATTTAAGCTCAAAGCTGCGGTTAAACAACTCCAAGCTGAAATCGACCAAAAAGAAACAATTACGACTCAACTCCGTTACAACGCTTACCACGATCCCCTCACGGGCTTACCGAATCGCTCCCTATTTATGGATCATTTGCAAAAAGCGATTGAGAAAGCCAAAGAGTCGGAAGAGTATAAATTTGCGATTTTGTTTCTCGATCTAGACCGCTTTAAAGTTGTTAATGATACCTTGGGGCATACTCTTGGCGATCGCCTCCTAATTGAGTTATCCAAACGACTCGATCAAATCTTACAAAAACAGCCTCATCTGTCCGTAGAAGCAACACTCATTGCTCATTTAGGGAGTGATGAATTTGCCATTCTTGTAACTAACATTTCAGCATTTTCCCAAGCTAATCAATTAGCAGAATCTATTCACCAAGAGATGACTCATCCCTTTGTTATAGAAAGTCATCAGATTCTTTCTACTGTTAGTATTGGGATTGCTCTAAGTTCTACCGGTTATCAACGACCTGAACAAGTGCTTCGGGATGCTGATATTGTCATGTATCGTGCCAAATCTAAAGGACGCGCTCGCTATGAAGTCTTTGATTTAGAAACCCATACGCGAGTGATGAATCAACTGAAACTCGAAAATGATTTGCGTCGTGCAGTCCAACTATTAGAAAGCCCAGATACCCTTAAAGATAATCAATTTATTGTTTATTATCAACCTATTACTTGCTTACAAACAGGAGAAATTGCTGGATTTGAAGCTCTCTTGCGCTGGCAACATCCTGAATTAGGGATGGTCTCCCCTGTGCAATTTATTCCCATTGCTGAAGAAACTGGATTAATTGCTTTACTAGGACAATGGGTACTCCAAGAAGCGTGCAATCAATTACGTCGATGGGAAAGCTGCGGTCACCATCGCTTAACCATGGCCGTTAATTTATCCGGTTGTCAACTCTCACGACCTGATTTATTAGAAAAAATCGATCAAATCATTCATCAATCCCAGATTCATGCCCATTACCTAAAACTGGAAATCACAGAAAGTATGATTATTAATAATGCCGAGTATGTCAAACAGGTCTTAAGTCAATTAAAAGAACGTTCGATTAAACTTTGTATGGATGATTTTGGCACCGGTTATTCCTCTCTAAGTTATTTACATCGATTTCCGTTGGATATCCTGAAAATTGATAAATCCTTTGTAAGTAACATGGGAGAAAGTGGAGAACACTCGGATATTGTCAGGACAATTATTAATTTAGCCCATCACTTAAAGATGCAAGTGATTGCCGAAGGAGTAGAAACCCTAGGACAATTGAAAATATTGTCTGAATTGGGTTGCGAGTGGGGACAAGGATACTTTTTTTCGAGACCGATTGATAGTCAAAAAGTGTTAGATTTACTGGGAAATCAAAACCGATCCTGGTTTTTGAAGTGATAGAAAGTGATAGAGTAGGGAATTAGTTACAGCAGTTTTCGCACTTTATGTGGTATATCTATTTCTAATTGAGAAGAACTGAAAACCCAGTAGTATGGCAGATGAAGTAGATCAGACTCCAAATTCTTCCTCTCAACAACCGGATATACCGACTGTATCTTCTCAATCTAGGAGAACATTGCCTCAAGGAGTGCTGATGGGGTTAGGGTTTACCATCACTTTTTTGTTGGTTAACTTTTCCCCTCCAATTAGCATAGTTTGGGGAATTGTGGGAGGAGTGGCAAGTTGGTGGATTCAAACCTCTTGGCGAACAGAGGAAGAGGTCAATGAGGAAACTTGGATTTTACCCACCGATCCGAGAGCAGAAAATAATTCTCTAGCCCAAAATCGCACGAAAGTAGAACGTTGGCGGAAATAAGACTTACAGCGCTTTGCTTGCGTTATGAGTGACAGTAGCGCAAAGCGCTATATATACCGTATTTTCTGTTTTGATAAGCTATGTTAAGATAATCCTAAACCCTACTTTTTAAGCAGGATTTTAAGGGGCAAAACAATTGACCCATGGCTGATGACTCATTACCAGCGCGAAGCGCTATATGTTCTTATTTCTCTCTAAGTTACTCCCCCTATTCGTTTATCCGATGGGGTTAAGTTGTGTGTTGATGGTCGTTTCTTTGGTGTTGCTGTGGAAATGGCCGAAACGAGCGGCAATTTCGATTTCTTTGGCGCTACTGGTGTTATTGCTCGGTGGTAATGGTTGGGTGAATCAGACGTTAATTCAATCCCTGGAATTGCGCCATATTCCTCCAGATGAGTTGCCGACAGCGGAAGCTATTGTGGTGCTGGGAGGAGGGATTAAATCCCAAATTTATCCCCGGCCTTGGGTGGATGTGTCGGAGGCGGGCGACCGCATTCTACATGGCTCACAGTTATATCTGCAAGGGAAAGCCCCTTGGTTAATCCTCACTGGAGGACGCATTAACTGGAAGGATGGAGGCCCTCCAGAATCGGCAGATATGGCAAAAATTGCCCAAGCGCTGGGAGTTCCCCAAGAGGCAATTTTACAAGATCCCAGTTCCTTAAATACCCATGAAAATGCGGTGAATGTGCGCCAAATTCTAGACGAAGAGGGGATTAATCGGGTATTGTTAGTAACGTCAGCAACTCATATGGTGCGATCGCTCCTAGTCTTCCAAAAACAAGGTATCGAAGCCATTCCCGCACCCACAGACTTCCTCAGTCCCCCCGGTCGCAATCCCACTCAAAACCAGACCACCTGGGAATCAGCCCTACTGAGTCTCATCCCCGACGCTAGTCGCCTCCGAGATACCACCAACGCCTTAAAAGAATATATCGGCCTCTTCGTCTATGGTCTTAGGGGCTGGATTTAAACCCTAACCTTATGGAATAATTAAGCGATCAGTGTCAAGAGGCTCAAAATGCTGACTCTAAAAGAAATTGCTGAAATCTACGAAAAGCATAAAGAAGAATACAATACCCAAATAGAAAAAATTAATATTGGGAACAAAGAATTCGACTTTAAAGATGGGGCAGCTCTTATGGGAGTGATTAACCTTTCTGTGGATTCTTGGTGGCATCACTCCATATGTTATACCCCCGAACAAGCGATTCGCCGAGGTAGACTTCTAATAGCTAAAGGTGCGGATATTGTTGATATTGGTGCAGAAGCAACTGCAAAAAACACGACTAGAGTTGATGAATTGAAACAAACCAGTCAGCTTTTGCCAGTTCTGCAAACCTTGAGTCAGGAAGGGATATTGACCTCAGTTGAAACCTATTACCCTGAAGTGGCGAGAGAATGTCTTATCTCTGGTGCTAATGTTATTAACTTTACGGGGATAGAAAATAGCGAAGAAATGTATAAAGCTGTTGCGGATTTCGATGCAACAGTTATTATCTGCTATGTGCAAGGAAAACATGCGAGAGATGTAGAGGAGTTTGATTTAACTAAAGATAAAGACCCCATTATCCTGGTGTATGATTATTTTGCTCGAGAGATCGAAAAAGCAACTCAACTGGGAGTGAAAAAAATATTTATCGATCCAGCTCTTGCTCTGGGATACAGTAATTTCTATTCCCAATACGAGAATGCTCAAAAGCGGCTGAAATACCAAATTGAATCTCTCCTCAATGCTTTTCGATTAAGGAAACTAGGGTTTCCTGTTTTTAACCAGGTTCCTAGCGCCTTAGAAATTGGTGGAGAAGAGATTAGAAGTACGCAGTTATTTATATCAGTTTTTGCCGCATTAGGAAAAACTGATATGCTCAGAACACATGAAATTGCTAAAGTAAAGGCAATGTTAGAAACCCTGGCTCTAATTTAAGAGAAGAATGATACAGCAGTTTCCTCTGCTATGCCCTGCATCAATGGCGGTTTTTAAAGATAGCCAGAATCGCTCAAAGCTAGATTCAATCTGTTGTTCACTCCCTCCCCACTCCCCCATTCCCCCACGGAGAGCGCTTCGCGCTGTAATACTGACTAGAGGTTGCCTCCTGTTGAACAGGGTATGGTAAATTGAGAGTGTTAATCTACATCAAACCCTATTTGCAGTTAAGAGGTTCTAAAAATCGTGTTAAAAAAAGCTCTGGTAACCGGATCGGCCGTGGGAATAGGACGGGCGATCGCTCTAGACCTTGCAAGTAAAGGATTTGATGTGGCATTTCACTATAATAAAAGCGCAGAAGCTGCCCAAAAAGCAAGTCAAGAAGCCGCTACCCATGGAGTAAAATCGATTGCCCTGCAAGCGGATATTACCCAACCAGAGCAAGCTAAGTCTCTAGTAGAAAAAGCTGCACAGCAACTTGGAGGTTTATCAGTTGTCGTCAATAACGTGGGTGACTATTTGGAAAGAACAATTAGCCAAGTATCCATAGACGAATGGCATCAAATCCTTGATTCCAACCTTAATAGTACTTTCTATATCAATAAAACCGCAATTCCTTATCTCAAAGCATCAGGTTGGGGACGGATTGTCAACTTTGCCTTTGCTAGCGCCCAACATGTAGTAGCAGATAACATGCATCCGGTCTATAGAATTGCCAAAACAGGTATTATTGTCTATACTAAATCCCTGGCATTAGAGTTGATTGGAGATCGGATCACCGTGAATGTAATTTCTCCAGGAGTTGCTGAGAATTCTATAGGTTTAGACGAAATGATCCCAGTGCTGCCAACCCAAAGACCGGCAACCTTAAAAGAGATTAGCAATACGGTTAATTTCTTGGTGAGTACTGAAGCCGATTATATCACAGGACAAATTTTAGAAGTTGCAGGAGGGTGGAGGTTGTAGTTTGGCCTCGATTGCGTCACAATACGATGGGCTATCCAATAGCCGTAATTTAGGGGTAATCCTAAGAGTTAAATGATAACCAGAGGTTAAAGATGCTGACACTCCAAGAAATTTATGAAGTGTATGAGAAACATAAAAACGACTACAATCTTCAAGTAGAAAACTTTGCAATTGGCAATAAAGAATTCAACTTTAACGATCGCACTTCTCTTTTGGGAGTAATCAACCTTTCAGTTGATTCCTGGTGGAATCACTCCGTATGTTACACCAGCGAACAAGCTATTCGTCGGGGCAAGGTTCTAGCGGCTCAAGGTGCAGATATTGTCGATATTGGTCTAGAAGCAACTTCAAAAAATACACCAAGAGTCGATCAATTTAAGCAAACCAGTCAGGCTTTGCCAGTTCTACAAACATTGAGTCAAGAAGGAGTGTTGACTTCAGTGGAAACCTATCACCCTGAAGTAGCTAGAGAATGTCTCAAGGCAGGGGCAAATTTAATTAACTTTACGGGAACCGAAAATAGCGAAGAAATGTATAAAGCTGTGGCTGATTTTGATGCCGCCATTATTATCTGCTATGTGGCTGGTAAACATGCTAGAGATGTAGGAGAATTCGATTGGAAGGCAGCTCAAGATCCCGTTATTCTCGTATACGATTATTTGGCAAAAGAAATTGAAAAGGCAACTCAGCTAGGGGTCAGAAAAATATTTATCGATCCGGCTATTGGTCTGGGATACAGTAATTTCTACTACCAATATGAGAATGTAGGCAAGCGGGTAGGATATCAAATTAGATCTTTGTTGAATGCATTTAGATTAAGAAAATTAGGATTTCCTGTCTTCAATCAAATTCCTAGCGCTTTAGAAATTGGTGGAGAAGAAATTAGAAGTACGCAAGTATTTCTGTCTGTTTTTGCCCTATTAGGAAAAAGCGATCTACTCAGAACTCATGAAATTCCTAAAGTCAAAGCACTTTTAGAAACTCTGACTCTAATTTAAGCTTAGAATTAGAGAAAAAAGTGAGGATGTACTATAATTATAGTGCAAGTAAAAAACTTAGGCTGTCCTATTGTGCTAGAAGTAAAATCTGTGCAGATCGCGGAAAAAATCACCAAAATTAGCTCGTTTGCTGAAATCAGGGAGTGCGTGAAAACAGGGAACAAATCCCTACATGCTACGGTTGAGTTTATGCCTGGAGAAGTAATCAGTAAATTCAGTCCTAAAGAGATCTTAGATCTCCCCAATTATTTAACTGTGCAAATTAGCGATCGCCAGCACATTATGCTCGATCCTGAATTTTTGCAATACATCAATCACAGTTGTGCCCCCAATGTTATTTTTGACCCAACCAATTGGGTGGTCAAGGCGGCGCGAAAAATTGAAATTGGCGAAGAACTAAGCTTCTTCTATCCATCCACAGAATGGTCGATGGATCGAGGGTTTGATTGTATCTGTGAAAGCGAAAATTGCCTGGGATACATTCAAGGTGCATCCCACTTACCTCGAAGTGTTTTGGGTCAATATCAACTGTCAGACTACATACAGAAAAAGCTAGGAATTTAGCTTGAATCATAGATAAATCATAGATCTATTCTCAGCGATGAGGGTGTTCGCACCCTCACCAGCCAGTCACCTGTTACCCATGTCCATCCAATGGCTACTAAAAACTTAAATCTCAGTCAGCTAACCGGAGAAAAAACTTATACCGAAATCGTTTTTAACCAGGTGTGGGGTAAGGTAGAAGCCTATAGAGCCAGCCATCAGCAACAGGACATTTTCATGATGGCCTTTGGCGACACCACCCAGCCTTTACCCGCGACAGTGGTTAACGCTATAGTCGATGCAGCCAATCGTTTAGGAGATCCACAAACCTATACGGGGTATGAGGATATTACCGGAAATTCAGCCCTAAGAGAGGCCATTTGCACCAACTATTACCAGAAAAAAATGGGGGTTGAACTCAAACCCTCTGAAGTGTTTATTAGCGATGGCGCTCAATCTGCTTCCGTCAACATTCAAGACCTTTTTGCCCTAGATAATACAATAGCCGTGCAAAACCCTGCTTATCCGGCTTTTGTGGAGGGCACTTTGCTGGCTGGTCGCCCCTTGGTCAACTTGCCCTGTGAAGAAGAAAATAATTTTATACCCAAACTGCTGTCAGAAAAAGTAGATTTAATTTATCTGTGCTTTCCCAATAATCCCACAGGAGCAGTGGCAACTTACGATCAGCTTCAAGGGTTTGTGGACTATGCCAGGAGTCACAATGCTGTAATTATTTTTGATGCGGTTTATAGCGCCTTCATCAGTGTTCCCAATGTACCTCGGAGTATTTATGAGATCGAAGGGGCAAAAGAATGTGCTATTGAGATTGGCAGTTTTTCCAAAATGGCCAATTTTACGGGTTTGAGGATAGGTTGGTGTGTTATTCCGGAAGCGCTAACGATTAAGAATACAGTACCTGGGGAATTAAATAATTTGTGGCGAATCCGCCATGCTGTTAAGTTTTGGGGAACGGCAAATGTTGCTCAATATGGGGCGATCGCCGCTTTATCCCCAGCCGGACAACCAGAATGCCAGAAAATTGTCAATTATTACCTCAAAAATGCTGGCTTGCTCCGAGACGGTTTGGAAAAAGCTGGGTTAGACTGTTTTGGGGCTACCAATAGTCCCTTTGTTTGGGTAAAAGCACCCAAAGATTTGTCTTCCTGGCAGTTTTTTGAGAAACTGTTGGCATCAACGGGGATTGTCGGTGTACCGGGTTGCATATTCGGTTCTAATGGCGAAGGCTTCTTGCGTTTAAGTACGCTGGGTCAACAGGAAGAAATCAAAGCTGCGGTAGAACAGTTGGGAAAGCTTAAACACCCAATTGCTTAGAAATCAAACAAGAAAACGATAAGGAGTGGAATTATGAGTACAATGATGCTCGAACAGTATCCAACTATTGAAGGATTAGATCGATCGGAAGATGATCTGATAGAAGAAGTAAAAAAAAGTCTAACTCAATTTGGTTTTTTCTATATTAAGGATACGATTAAAGCCAGAATTAATATAGACCAGCAACTGGATAATCTCCAGGATTCAGTTGATGTCTATTATGGAGAAGATGCTTACACGGGTGAAGGATCTGTTTTTCATGGGACTTATAGCCGATTTGAGGAGCAACAAAATACACAAGTAAACCAATACTTTGAGTTTATTTCTAGGCTCCTAGAAATAATTTCTCTCGGTCTTGGATATCCGCAGGGGTTTTTACAAGAGTTTTCTCGGAAACAAAATTATGGATTGTATTTTTACGATCGAGAACAAGAGTATGTAACATACATTGAAAACGCCGATCGTCAGAAAATTGTAGTCACTCCTCACAAAGATAGGTCTTTAATTACACTAGTAATTTCGATTAAAGGATTGGAAGGCTATACGCGGGAGTCTGGCTGGTTTTCTATTCCTGATCGCGACGGCTATATCCTGATTCAGGGGGGTACACTTTTACAAGACCTGACTCAAGGCGCAATCAAAGCAAACATTCATCGGGTTCGGGGGTTTGATTCCTCAAAAGCCTTATTTTGGAGCAATTTAGCCCCGGTTAATGGGACTCGATCTTAAGGTCGCCCGGGGTTAGTTCCGCTTGATGGATAAAGCCACTCCAGAACAGTCTACTGTTTCCACCAGTTGAGAAATTGCCTTCCCAGAAACGGGTTCGATCCAGTCTGGGGCAATTTCCGCCAAGGGGACTAACACGAATGCTCTTTCAGTCATCCGAGGATGGGGAATTTGCAGATCGGTCGTCTCTAGAATTAAATCGCCAAATAATAGTACATCTAAATCTAATGTTCGCGCGCCCCACCTTTCTTGACGGACTCGGCCAAATTTGTCTTCAATATTGAGCAGCGTTTTGAGTAACTCGTGAGGGCTGAGTTGGACTTCTAACAGGGCACAGCCATTCAGATAATCCGGTTGTGAGGGGCCAATGGGTGCAGTTTTGTACCAACTCGAATAGGTTTTGACGGTAATTCCAGGAGTTTGGTCAATCGTTTTTAGGGCATTTTCTAGGATAGCGCGAGAGTCGCCAAGGTTACTTCCCAGAGCGATCGCACTCGTTATCCGTTTTTCAGTTTCCAAATGATTGGATATGACCATTCTTGCTTCTCTAGTAGAGAGTACCAATAGATAGTCTACCAGGTCATCAGAGACGATCGCCTTTCTTATTGGGATTTACATTCTTCTCTTTTTAAGCAAACCCAAACCACTCAAGAACAGCAGTCCCAACACAACAGAAGGTTCTGGAACCCTAATAGGATCTGGCGTTGGAGTTGGAGTTGGAGTTGGATTAGTAAATCCTACAAACTGCATCGGCCCCGAATACCACAACAGATGAGTACTGCTGATATACAGGCCCATGCTTCCATATGAGCCAACACAGGAGAGGAAATCTGACGCACAATCGAGCCTTAGACTAAACTGACCCATGCTATATGTACTCCAAGGGGAACCCAGATGTTGAAAGTACCACTTATTATTCAATTGCTGTGTAATAAAACCCCAGCCAGCTGTACCAGAGAGGTTAGCCGGTTTACGCTTAAGTGGGAATAAACACTCCGTGGGAGAACATCGGAAAGGTCTAGTCCTTATTAGATCGAGCAAATTGGGATCGGAAAAACCATTATGGAAATAAGTCCAATAACTCTCACCCTTGAGAAAAGAATCTATCGGGTCTTTGGTTGGATCTTGATAAAGATCGATCTCGACATCGTAATGAACTGTCCAATCAGTTCCAAAGCCTCCCAACGAGACATCGGCCCTGGTTTTGCCATCAAGAGACTGAAAGTGCAATTGCAGTGATTGGACTGGAGAAGCGGCCAGACACACACTTAAGCACCCACCTGTAAACATTAAAGCGGTTTTTAGCGAATTCATACTCGATTACCTCTGAATTCATATCAATAAAGGATACATGCGGGAAACGCCACATTCCTAAAATTCCGTACAATCAGTAAGGCGTTTTTCTCTAGCTTCTATGACCTATTGTCTTGGCATTATCACCCGTTCTGGTCTGGTGCTGGCGGCAGACTCGCGAACCAATGCTGGAGTCGATTATATTTCCACTTATCGTAAGTTATTTGATTTCTCCCTACCTGGAGAACGAGTGATTATCCTGTGTACTTCGGGGAACCTCTCTGTTACCCAAGCGGTAGTCTCTAGTTTGAAGAAAGATATTAAAGTGCAGCAGGATCTTAATTTGCATTCTCTACCAACTTTCCACGAAATTGCCCGCTATATCGGCAGTAAAACCCGGCAATTGCTCGAACAAGACCGAGCTTGGTTGGAAAAAGACGGTATTGATTACCATTGTAACTTTTTAGTGGGGGGACAAATTCAGGGGGAAGACCCAGAACTTTATCTGGTTTATACACAGGGTAATTCGATTCAAGCGACTCCAGAAACCCCGTTTTTACAAATTGGGGAAACTAAATATGGTAAACCGATTCTCGATCGCACGTTGAACTTTGACACCCCAGTAGAAGTTGCAGCGAAAGCAGCGATCTTATCCATCGATTCTACGATGAAATCGAATATTTCCGTAGGGCCACCTATCAATCTTGTAATGTACGAACGGGATAGTTTGGCGATCCGCCACCAGCTTGAACTTCCTCTGAGAGACCCTTATTTAGGCAGGCTTCGCAAAACCTGGGAAGTTGCTCTCAACCAGGCAGTTGAAAGTATTCCCAATATTGATTGGGAGTATTACGCCCAGGAAGACGATGGAGATTTAACCACAGATTAATCTAAAAACTAGGCAATAGGCAGTAGGGGCGAAAAATTTTTCGCCCCTACTTGTCCTAAGAGCCAAGGTAGTAGCTAGGATCTAAAAATTCGATCGCCAAATCAAAGTCCATTTGACTGTGTACCTGAGAGCGGCGCAGGGTGCCAGAAACGGGAGCTGTATTTTGGGGAATGGCACTAGCCGCTACGGCAATATGGCCATTACTGACAGCTAGACCATGGGTGGGGTCATAGCCCCGCCATCCTGCTCCTGGAAGGTAGACTTCTGCCCAAGCATGCAGGTGGCGGTCTGTTGTATCGCGATCGCCTTCTTGATAGCCACTGACAAACCGTGCGGCTAAACCCATGGCACGACAGGCTTCCATAAACAGAACAGCATAATCTCGACAAGTTCCCCCTTTTTGTTCCCAAGTTATTCCCGGAGGAAAAGGATCGCCCGTATCACGAATATAATAATCGCACCGTTCATAAACTTGCTGATTAATCGCACTCAGAAACGGGGTAACTTGATAGCGAACGCGATCTGCAATATCCATCGCCCAAGTATAAACCCTGGGATCGATTGGACTCGGCAGTGTTCTAGGGGCAAAATAGGGGGATAGCCGAGCCAGTAGACTAGACGGATAATCAATCGGAAATTGAACGGCCCAAGGCTCTAAGAGATAATTAAAGGGGTTGGTACAATGGGTTTCCACTTCTGAAGTCGCAGTAATCTTCAGTGCTTTGAGTTCCTGAGCATCAAACCAAATTTTTTCCAGAACATTGCCCTCTTCATCGAGGACAGAGGATTGACCCGTAGGGAGTGGATCGATCTCTAACTGAAAGTGATGCAGGGTTTGCCAGCCATCGGAGCGCGATCGCAACCGCAGCCAATGGGGACTCAGAGCCACAAATTCACTATAAGTATAATAAGTTGAGTGGATAATTTTATAGCGCATGTGTTTCTGTTGCCATCTTTAGTTAATTTAATGCACCGACTCTAAAGAGAAATAGGTTTGATAGAGTTGCTCGCCCACCAAATTTAACTGTTTTTGTAAATTATCCACAAATTCATGTAATCCCTGTTGAATAATCTCCTCAATGGTGATGTATTCCAACTCCGATCGCAGACGACCCAAGGCTCGTTCGGCCGAATCACTCCAGGTTGCCGGTGCTGTACCATTAATTCTATGGAGAGACTGCTCAGAGCGAAACAGACAAGAGCGTACTGCACGGGGGAAGTGGCGATCGAGCAATAAAAACTCTGCTACTCCCATAGGCGTAATTTGGTGACGGTGTATTTGTTTGCGATACATTTCATAAGCACTCGCAGATTTTAACAGGGCTATCCAATGAATTTCATCTAAAGTTGTGCCCACATCCTGAGCCGAAGGCAATAAAATAAAATACTTCACATCTAAAATTCGCGAAGTCTTATCTGCCCGTTCTAACAACCGGCCAATCAAGCCAAAATGCCAACCCTCATTATGGGACATCGTGGCATCCATGAATCCGGCAAACAAATGGCTACAGCGTTTAACTTCCGTATAAAAATCCGATAACTCCACCATTGAACCCTCCGGAGAAGTCTCCTTGACCATGTAATAAAATTCATTAATTTGCTGCCACATCTCCGAAGAAATCACCTCTCGAATCGATCGCGCATTCTCACGAGCCATCCACAAACACGACAAAATCGAATTAGGGTTTTTCGCGTCAAACGTGAGAAAATGGCGGACATTCTCCTTCGTCGCTTCGCCATAGCGCTCCCAAAACACCTGGCGATCTCCCGTCGTAATCACCAACGGTTCCCACTGATGGACAACCCCAACCGGAGAATCCAAAATTAAGGTCAAATTAGCATCAATAAATCGAGCCGTATTTTCTGCCCGCTCTACATAACGATTGAGCCAATAGATTGAATCTGCGACACGACTTAACATAACTTAACTTCAAACAGTAATCAAAACCTAGCTCCCGTATTATCAGAATAATCGAGGTAAAAATCTGCTCATTCTAAACGGATCTTCAATCGGCGAATAGACTAATGCGCGAATAGCGACATATTCAAACTTCTTCAAGTCCCCACCTCCCCGTCTCTCCTCTTCCTCCTATCTCTCCCATCCAAATCACTTGTATAGCCAACGTAAATCACAAACTTTATGTGGGGGTTGTCACCCCACAGATGACCACAAGCAACCACAATAGGAACATAAGATGAGTTGAAGAGAAAAAACTATGTTATCTCCAACAGAAAAGCTATCTGATCGCATTTCCGAAATCTTTGGAGCAGTGGGTGCAACCGGTGTCGTTTCTTGTACCGACTATCATACCCTGCAACTCGCGTCTAGCTATTCTGAACTACAAGCCCATGAACGGAAATCGATTGACCGTTTATTGCGAGCTGTACAACGCGGTAAAATCGATTTAATCCCCACATCCCTAGCCGTTTAAAACGAACTTTTAATACAAAGAAATACTCAAATAGCGAGTCAGTTTCATAATAACTGACTCGCTATTGTCATAGAATTCTGATTTTAAAGATTAGAGTGCGGCCAGATAACCACCGGACACATATCCACCCGTGGTAAGTTTAGCCCACCCGGTATGGTCGAAGTATTCCACAAAAACCCGTTGTCCATTGGCGAGTCCACCAATAACAGGAAAGGATGTCCCCATTCCTGAACGGACATTTAAGCCGCCTGTAGCAACCACTCGATGAGTCCCACCACCTACGCCAGTATTAGCTTCCAGAGACGCAAAAGTTTGAGCGCCAGCCATTCCATCTACAGCTAGACCCATGTCGTATTGATAACTGACGACTGCATCATAGGTAATACTACCATAGTAACCGGTTGATCCCACTGTATAGGGGAAGTAACCGGCACGTTTTAGCAAGTCTTGCAGATAAACAACATCATTACCTCTAGACCCGTAACTCAGGTAGGCCATCGCGTTTTCTGCGACACTGATAATCGAGAGCGCTACACTTAGAGCTAAAACTCCTACAGCACTTTTGGCCAGAGATACATTAATTCCTTCAAAAGACCGTAATT
Source organism: Roseofilum sp. Guam (assembly GCF_017746735.1). Lineage (NCBI taxonomy): Bacteria > Bacillati > Cyanobacteriota > Cyanophyceae > Desertifilales > Desertifilaceae > Roseofilum > Roseofilum sp. Guam. The sequence continues at coordinate 40,308 of NZ_JAGHZN010000015.1, forward strand.
GGGGAGCTGGGTTAGTATCTTCGTAGGCCAGTGAAGCATGAGTAAATGCAAGTGATTCAATCATAGGTTTTTTGCCATGAAAAACTCGTTACTGGAAGGATAAAGGATAACCCTGAGTTTGAGCAACTCATTTTTATCAATAATTCACGAAACTTAATGTATCGTTATTTTCATGACACCCCCTCTAGCCTAGCCCTCTAATCTCGTAAAACCCAGGTATCTTTACTGCCACCACCTTGAGAAGAATTGACCACTAGAGACCCCCGCTTGAGGGCCACTCTAGTTAAACCTCCAGGCATTACGGAAATGTCTTTACCATAGAGAATATAGGGGCGCAAATCTACATGGCAGCCTTCGATACTCCCCTCTAATAGGGTAGGAACCCTAGATAAACAGAGGGTGGGTTGGGCAATATATTTACGGGGATTGGCCTTAATCCGTTGAGCAAACTCTTCCCGTTGGGCTGAAGTTGAATTCGGGCCGATCAACATGCCATAGCCGCCTGACTCATCGGCGGCTTTAACCACTAATTGTGGCAAATGGTTGAGCACATAGTCTTGTTGCTTTGGCTCCCAACATAGATAGGTGGGGACATTGGCTAAAATTGGCTCTTCGTCCAAATAATAGCGAATCATTTGGGGAACATAGGCATAAATTACCTTATCATCTGCGACTCCGGTTCCCAGGGCGTTGGCTAAAGCGACTCGTCCAGACTGATAAACTTCCATTAAACCGGGAACGCCTAACAAGGAATCGGGATTAAAGACCGTCGGATCGATAAAGCTATCATCAATGCGACGATAGACCACATCTACCCGTTGCAATCCCTTCGTGGTTCGCATTTGTAAGTAGCCATCAACAACGACTAAATCTCGGCCTTCGACTAACTCAACTCCCATTTGCTGGGCTAAAAATGAATGTTCAAAATAGGCTGAGTTATATATTCCTGGAGTTAAGAGGACTACGGTGGGGTTGGGAAGATGGCCAGGAGCTAGATGGAGTAAGGTATCGAGCAAACGGCTAGGATATCGATCGACCGGTTCAATATCCATCAAGGTAAAGATTTGAGGAAAGGTACTTTTCATCACTCGGCGATTTTCCAAGACATAGGAAACGCCAGAGGGACAACGCAAATTGTCTTCTAAAACGTACCATTGTCCTTCTTTGTCGCGCACCAAGTCGGTTCCAGTAATATGACACCAAACATCTTGGGGAGGTTTGAGACCCATACAGGGTTTGAGAAAACCGGTGGCTGAGTGAATTAATTCTTCGGGAATGACTTTATCCTTAACGATCTTTTGCTGGTCATAAATATCAGCAATAAATAAATTGAGGGCTTGAATTCGTTGTTTGAGTCCTTGCTCTAGGGTTTTCCACTCCTGAGATAAGACGACACGGGGAATGAGATCGAAGGGCAAAATCCGTTCAGTTCCTTCTTCTGCACCATAGACATTAAAGGTGACTCCCAGCTTAAACAGTCCAATCTGGGCCGCTTGTTGGCGTTGATGAAGGTGTTCGCGAGAAAGATGATTGAAATGGTCTATAAGGGTTTGACATTCGGGGCGGGGATTGCCATCGGGCCCGAAGAGTTCATCGTAGAAGTCCCCTGAATCGTAGGAATCAAAGTTCACACTAATGGGTAAAATGCGAGTGGGTTGAATACTTTTATGATATAGAGATGGAGTAGACTGGATTACTGTAACTCAGACTACAATTTTACAAAACTTTGAGTCAATCTACAGTTGCACTTGATCGGGGAGAATGTCAAAATTTGAGGGCCCTACTCTGTAGAGTCTGGGGTTGTGCAGTGGTGAGAGAGGATGTGAATTTTGTTGAAGGCCAATAAGGGAGGAATGGGAGTAGAAGCGATCGCGCGAGCGATAAGTCGCATTATCGCCAAATTTCTGGGAAACCGTCAATGGTTGCTACAAGCGAACTTACTTAAAAGTTTAGTTCACCGGGATTTAGCGGCTCGTTATCAGGGTTCAGTACTGGGGAATTTGTGGCCGTTGCTCAATCAGCTCTCGCAGTTGCTGATTTACACCTATGTGTTTTCAATTGTGCTGAAGGTGAAGCTCAATCTCCAGGGCATGGCGGCCAATAATCTCACGTTTGGGTTATGGTTATTTGCGGGACTGCTTCCCTGGACTGCGTTTATGACGGGTTTGCTTCAGTCCTCAAATGCGGTGATTGGTCAACCGAATTTAGTGAAAAAGGTGGTTTTTCCCCTGGGGTTATTGCCTCTTGTGCCTGTTCTGAGCGCCTTCATTGAAAGTTCTATGGGGTTAATTGCCCTGATTGTATTGAGCGGGTTGATCACGCAGACGCTACATCCGACGCTGTTATTGTTGCCTTTAGCATGGTTACCCCAATTGTTGCTTACGGCAGGTTTGGGCTATTTAGTCTCGGCATTAACCGTGTTTTTGCGCGATATTCCCCAAAGTTTAGCGGTGATTACCAATTTGTGGTTTTACATGACTCCGATTGTCTATCCGGTTACCATTATTCCCGAACCTTGGCGACAGTGGGTCTTTTGGCTCAATCCTTTGGCAGCGATTTCGGAAACCTACCGCGATTTGATTTTAGTGGGCCACATGCAACATTGGGGAGAATGGATGAGTGCTTTGGGCATTTCTCTGGTACTGTTGTCAGGGGGTTTGTGGGTCTATCGACGACTGCGCCCCGCGTTTGCCGATGTGATCTAGGGAAGGGATACCCATCTATTCCTGGGAGAGTGTCGGGTTGGTTGACGATCGCACTGAACTAAAGATATTGTAATTTTCATGAGTGAAATGGCGATTTCACTAAAAGGTGTTTCTAAGTCGTTTAAGCGATATGCCCATCCAGGCGATCGCCTCAAAGAGCTGTTGCTACCTGGAAAAACCAGGGGGCAAGAATTCTGGGCGCTGCATGATATTGATTTAGAAATTCCTCAAGGGCAAACCCTAGGCATTGTGGGGCGCAATGGTTCAGGGAAAAGTACCTTGCTACAAATTATTGCCGCTACCCTTACACCAAGCACAGGCGAGGTAGAGGTGAAGGGTCGGCTATCGGCTCTGTTGGAATTGGGCAGTGGATTTAATCCGGAATTTACAGGGCGGCAGAATGTCTTTTTTAATGGTCAGTTATTGGGGTTAACGAAGGACGAAATTAAAACTAAATTTGACTCGATTGTGTCCTTTGCAGATATCGGTGAATTCATTGAGCAACCGGTAAAAACATACTCTAGCGGAATGTTCGTGCGCTTGGCGTTTGCGGTGGCAACCAGTGTCGAACCCGATATTTTGGTGGTCGATGAAGCTCTATCTGTGGGAGATGAAGCGTTCCAGCGCAAATGTTTTGCTCGGATTCAGGATATTCGCGATCGCGGCGGGACAGTGTTATTTGTATCTCATGCTGCTTCTTCGGTGGTCGAATTGTGCGATCGGGCTATCCTCATGGATAAAGGCGAAATCATCCTCAGCAATAAGCCGAAATTCGTCGTCTCCAAATATCAAGAACTGATTTATGCGCCCTCAGACAAAAGCCATATATTACGCGAAGAACTGAAAAAATCGCATCAACAGCAAACCCTTCCCACACCAGAAAAATCAGAAACCAATGGGCAATCTGCTCCCTCTAAAGACTTCCCTCATTCCCCATCCATACCCACATTAGGAGACTACTACGACCCCAATCTTAACCCCGAACATACCCTTTCCTACACCACCAGAGGCGCGGAAATTATTGACCCTCACATTGAGACCTTATCCGGTAGAATGGTCAATCATCTGATTCGCAGACAACCCTACATCTATACATTCAAAGTCCGCTTTTCCAAAATGGCTCAAAATGTGCGCTTTGGCATGTTAATTAAAACCATTAGCGGCTTAGAATTAGGTGGAGCCTCTGTCAGCCCTTCTTTTCATAAAATTTCTCACTTTGAACCTCATCAAGTGATTACCGTTCAGTTTTCCTTTGAATGCTTTCTTCATCCAGGAGTTTATTTCCTCAATGCCGGAGTTTCCGGAATGGTAGATGAAGAATTTATTTATCTCGCCCGTTGTATTGATGCGGCCATGTTTCGGGTTAATCCAGATGAAGCCGTTTGTGGCAATGGCACAGTCGATTTCAAGATTGACCCCAAGTTAACTTTTGAAAGCCAATGGACAGAACCTCCAGCCCATACACTGGAAGTTCTAGAGGATAATAGCTAGTTTTAAAAATCCCTACAACTCTGAGATCCCCCAACCCCCTGAAAAAGGTGGGAACTAGCGAAAATTGCCCTTTTTAAGGGAGATGTCGGGGGATTAGCAGTGCGCAATATAGTTCAACCTCATCAACCCTAGAACTATGAACAGAATAGTTGATCGCTCATCCCGATTCGATTTCATGAGATCCGTAGGAATTTCCATGATCTTACTGTACAATCTTCCTGATTATTGTTTCAAATCCTATCATTTCCAGCTTTTCGGCACAACGGTTGATTTATCGCCGTTACACCATCTCAGTCTTCAATGTAGCTTAGGGTTATTAGTCTTTCTTGCTGGAAGTTTAATTAACCGACATCAATTAACCTTTCCGAATATCCAGACAGCCGGGAAATTTTTATTCAAAAAGCTGGCTAAACTCTTCCCACTTTATTACCTCTCCCTTGCCCTATTTTGTTATCTCTATAGCATGTTAGATTGGGGACAAATCTTGATTCACGTTTTGGGGTTACAATTAATCTTTTCTTCTGACAGGTATCCGCCTTTACCGACGTTATGGTATGTGGGATTAATTTTAGTTTATTATAGTCTCTTCTCACTGCTCAATATTGAGAAAATTCCAACTCTCTACAAAGCGACAATTCTGGGGGTAGTTCTCTTAACGCTCTTCCTCAGTGCCACTTATTTGAACATTACTGATATGCGGCTGATTTGCTATAGCTTACCCTTTATAGGGGGGATTTTAGTCGCCAAAAAGAATTGGTTTGAGAGTCGCATTTGGCGAAAAGTATTATCCTTAAATCAGGGACTATTTTTAGCGTTCTTGCCCCTGTGCTGGTTGTGGGAAAAGAAATATAGCCTAGGAATTGAACACAACACGATTTTACTCAATCTGTTGATGTTTTCCTTTGTGCTATTGATCTATCGCATTTCTGATGTCGTTTGTCAAAATTCGCGACTTAACCGATTATTCCACACCATAGCCTATTGCGCCTATGGGATGTTCCTCTTTCACCGTCCGATCTGGTTTGCTCTGGAGCAGATGATGCGATCGCTCTTTCTGGTGGAAAATGTCCATATCATTACTGCCGGTTTAGTCTTTCTCGGTATTCCCCTGATTATCGGAGTATCCTACGTTTTGCTCACTCTGTATGACCGCTATGGTATCACTGCTTGGTATCATCCTAAAACATTAATCAGTCAGTAATGAAACGCTATCTGTCTTTGATAGAAGTATAGCAAGCGATCGCCAAACAAAATCCCTGCGATCGCAGTCAGTAAACACCTAGCGCATCATGATAAAGCAAGCAGGGATAAAGTCTTATCTTCGTAAAATAATGCGATCGCACTAAACTCCCGACGCAGCAAATTTTCAACTTGTAATGTGGAACAGTTCCCAAGGCGAATCCAAATCACTTTCGGTGGATTTCCAAATACTAAACTCAGATCGTGCATGTCAGCATCTTTCGAGACGATGATTAGATCATTGTCTTTTGCATAATCCCAAACGATTGGGTCGATTGTTGCTTTCATTCCCACATCTCGAACATGAAGCGAGTTTGGGAAAATATCGCTCAGACGGTTTGGTAATTTAGGTGATAGATTTTCATCAAAAAGTAATTTCATACGGATAATGGGGCAGTCATAAACCGACGCTCGCGGTCAGCAGCATAGGCAATGCAGGCTTTTAAATCTTCTCGCGTCAGATCGGGAAAATCGTCGAGAATTTCTGCTTCAGTCATCTCGGAAGCCAGGTACTCAAGGACTTCATAGACTGTAATACGCAAGCCACGGACACAAGGCTTACCACCACGTTTTTCTGGCTCAATAGTAATGATGTCTCGGTAGTTCATAAACTGGCTTCACCCCCTTCATCCTCCAACTCTAAAACAACATCTTCATAAATAGCATTTAGGGATAACGTGACTTCCAAACTCATCAACTCAATCGTATCACCTTCACTGTAGGGAATAAATCGCCACTCTCCAACAGCATCCCGCCGAAAAATCTCAACTGTTTTAGTTTCAGAACTCACTAAAACATATTCTTGTAGGGTTGAGAGACGACGGTATAGGGCAAATTTACCACCGCGTTCGCGTAGCGTCTCCGAAGGAGAATCATATGCCTCCGTACTTGGGGAAAGCACTTCAATGATGACGCAGGGATAGCGGATGAAGTGTCGGGCGGTGCGATCGCGCTCATCACAGCTACGCACCTTGCAGCGCCCCCGTAACGGTTCTCGCAGGAGGCTTGCTAAATTTAGGGCAATATCTGCATGGGGCAACGTTCCCCCTGCGATCGCAAATACTTCCCCATTAAAATATTCGTAGCGTAGTGGTTGTTGGACTTCCCATTCCAAATATTCCTGTGGTGTTAAGCGGGGGACAACTCTGGCAATACCTTGCGTCATGGCATATTACCCAAAAAATATGTTTATACATAAGTCCTATAAGAAATTAACATAAGATGCAATCGTCGGTTGTAGTATAAATTGGGCGACTTTATCATGGGTGTGTTTCTCAATAATTCCCCGTTTGATTAAAGAGTGTATCGCTTGCAAAAATTCAGCATCAGATAAGGCTAAGTCTGTAGGTTTGTGGAAAATATCAAGGGTTTCGTGACTGGCTAACCACTGGACTACCGTCATTTCCGAGGGGGATAAGCGTTGATAATAGTCTTGCAAGATCGGTTCTAGGTCGCCCAGGAAGGGGTTAGGATAGGATAGGAAGCGATCGCAGCTACCGTTAAAGAAGTCCTGGATAGTAGACGCAATAATATTGAGCCAGGAAGGGTTACCTCCGTAACGTTGAATCAGTTCTTCCCATAGCTCCTCATCCCTGAGTTGGTGGTTGCTCAAGATTTCCCGTGCTGCTGCGCCTAAACTTCCCAATTGCAAGCTGAGACAATGGCTATTTTCCCGCTCTAAGGTAGCGATTTCTGTGGGTTTTTCCCACGAGAGGAGGAGGAACCAACTGCGGTGGTGCGATCGCCCCATTTCTTTTAAGAGCTTACCATAACTTTCCTGTCCCGGTAAATATGTCCCAGCCAACTCACCCGGAGTGAAGAGTTCTTGGAAGTCATCGAGAATGATCAGGGAACGAGAGGAGCGCAAATAGTTGATCGGCTTTGCCGATTTCTGGGTTTCATCTTTGCCGATAAATTCTATAATATCAGTTTCCAGAGATTGGCGCTCTAGGCTATTCATGCAGTTGCGCCAGATAACATAGTCAAATCGATCTTTAACTGCTTCTACCAATGCTCTCGCGAGAGTTGTTTTACCGATGCGAGGTAATCCCAAAATAGTGACAATCTTGATTTTTTCATCCAATACCCACTGTTTCAGAGTCGTTAGTTCAGTGCTGCGATTATTTAGAGGACAGTATTCTGGCGCTTCTGCGAGATCGTGGCGCTGTTGGGGTTGATTAGTCAAGGAAGACGGTGATTCTTGTTTGGGTACATCTCCAGAAGACCAATTTTTATCACAAATATTCACATAACTTTTATTGAAATTGTGTTTTTTAGCAAAATCATTAATCACATTAGAGCGAGATATGTAAGGTCGTTCCAATGTTGCGCGAAAGTTTTTCTTATTAACCTTTTCCCCTAACTCTTCCGAAATCAACTTCCATAAACTTCCCGCCACTATTTTCACATTCGCTTCGCCACAGTGAGAAGATTCCGCAATCTCTTTATATTTCTGATGCTTCCAAACCCCAGCTAATATCGCTCGTTGCAGACTACTTAACCTTGTGCCTGTTTGAGCCAACATCAACTCATCGGCCCATGCCAGGATTGCTTCCACATCCATTAGTTATACCGATATGACTCCGCCGCCATTTTATCACTTTTTTAACTTTTTACGACTTTTTTCACCAAGTTTCAACTTTTTTGCTTTACAAATCATTAAAATGTTGTTCAAAGTTATAGACCAAATTTGTCTTTTTGTCAGTAGGCCAATCAAAACCAGTAGCCTATACTGTAAAGAATGATTCTATAACTAAAGGGAGTCTGCAACTGCAACTCGTAGTCTTCAACAACAGCAGGAGCTAAATGAGCCATGAGTGAAAGCCTTGCCATTAATACATCAATGACCTATGAAGCCAAGTTGGTCGGTAAAAAGGGCGATGATGATTTTCCCTGTAACGGAAAAATATCGAAAATCGAATTAAACAAAACTGTCAGTGCAATTTCCATAACTAAACTCGATCCTGGTGTGGGTCGCGGAGACGCTAAATATACTCAGAAAAATTCATCGACTGTCGGAGTTCACTACTGGCTAGATCCAGGCACAAAGTTGACTTATAACTTGAAAGTATGGGTCAGGGATTAGTGACGAAACATTGACTGGGCAAGGGAGATCGCGTTTTACCTTGCCAAAAGTAACTTGATAGATCGGATAGATATAAATAGGAGGCTGACATGGATTTTGAAGAGTTTGAGATTCATAAGATTTTCTCAGAAATTATTAAGGCAAAGAATCGAGGATTTACGTTTCTTTTAGTGGGTAGAACAGGAGTGGGAAAGTCCAGTACAGTTAATACTTTGATGGGAAAAAAAGTTTGTAAAGTTGGAGATGATGAACCAGTTACTTTCAGTGTAAAATCCTTTGATACCCAAATGGCTGAGATTCCTTTTTGGGTCATTGATACTCCAGGATTATGTGATGAGATAGAAGGACAAAATGATGCAGAATATATTAGTAAAATAAAGTCTAGTATTGATTTACGGAAAGTAGATTGTTTGTGGTTTGTTACTCCTCTTCATGAGACAAGAGTACGTTCTGATGAAAAACGAGCGATTCGGCTTATTAGTGAATCATTCGGGTCTGGGATTTGGGGTTTATCTATTATTGTATTTACATTTGCAGGTTTTGTTGAACGCAATGATTTCCCAGAAAAGCTCAGAAAAAGAACTGAGTTAATTCGAGCAGAAATTGCTCAGTATGTTGGAGAAGAAGTTGCTGAACTAATTCCTTCAGTAGCAGTTGATAATAAGAGCAAAACCACTCCTGATAGTGAATTCTGGTTAGGAGAATTGTATACAACAGTGTTTAAACGGATGAAGATGGATGCAATGTTGCCTTACCTGATGGTTACTATCGAGCGATTCAAACCTACTCCACGCAAGCCTCCTGGAGGCACGATTCATGCTATGGGAGTCGATTCTGGGAAACCCGCTCAAAACACTAATGTAAATAATGAATCTGTTGAAAGTCCTCCCACAGGGTCAGATATTCCTCTGAACTCAAAGCAGGAACAAGCTATTGGAGATCGAATTGCAACAGCATTGAATATAGTAGGGACAGGAGCTGAGGTTCTATCTAAAGTAATAGATGCTGCAAAGAAAGCTGCGCCTTATATTCGGAAATTTGCTGGAAACCTAGTTGCTTTTTTGGGTAAATTGCGTAAATAAATGAATAAAAATAATCTAATACTTTCTCGATAACTAATTCAATCGCTCTGCTACGATCGCAGGCTAATCTATGATTAGCCCTCTTCTTTCTCAGCTAATGACCCCTCAAGAAATGAAGCAGCATTATCAAAGGGAAGGGTTAGTGATTGCCTAAAGATGTGGCGTTTATTTTATGAGTTTTTGTAGAATCTAATGACCTCTCATGCTAAGATAGGGGGCGATCGCCTCTCTAGACAACTCATGGAATTTGAGTGGAACCCAGATAAAGCAAAGTTAAACTACGAGAAACATCAAGTTTCATTCCCAGAAGCAGCTACTGTCTTTAACGATCCTCTATCTGTGACCTTTCCCGATCCAGATCATTCAGTTGGAGAAAGTCGCTATATTATTATTGGTTTATCTAGATGGCAGCAGCTTCTGATTGTTGCACATACGGAGCGATCGGATCAAGTGCGAATTATTAGCGCCCGAAAAGTTACTCGTCAGGAACAAAGATTTTATGAAGAAGGAAACGAATAACATTCCTAATGAAATGGATGACGATCTGCGACCTGAGTATGATTTTTCCCAGTTAGCAGGAGGAGTCAAAGGTAAGTATGTAGAACGTTATCGAGCAGGTAATAATCTAGTGCTACTCGATCCTGATGTAGCGAAAGCGTTTCCGAGTGCAGAATCTGTAAATGAAGCTTTACGATTATTGATGGCAATTGCACAACGCCAGAGCGACTAATGATTTAGGGTATTGCCTGTGATTTGTACCCCCTATGAACTGATAGGATATAACTTAGAGGCTTAAATTATGTATAAAAATGAAATTCTTGAAGAAATTCATCAGTATCGCGAAGAATATGCTCGATCGTTTCAATATGATTTACGAGCAATATTCAATGACTTAAAACAAAAAGAACAAGCCCACAAAGATCGCCTGGTCAAACTTCCCATTAAGCGCAATGTCAGTGCCATAAAATCAAAAGATTAACCCTCTTATGTCTCAGTTAATGACCTTTGAACACATGAAGCAGCATTATCAAGGGGAATGGTTATTGATTGCCTATAAAGACCTTGATGACGAGATGGAGGTTATAGAAGGGGAAGTGCTTGCCCATTCTCCTAACCAGTATGACATCTATGAAATGTTGGCTTCTCAACCCCTAGCCATTGAATATGTCGGGCAAATTCCTGAAGATGTGGCGTTTATTTTATGAGTTCTCGTAGAATCTTAAGTCAGCTTCGTTACAATAACTGATAGAGCCGTTGATTGGGAGCGTGAAATATGACTCAATTACTGGAAGAGGCGATCGCCCAACTCAAACACTTACCAGAAGATTGGCAAGACGCGATCGCCGCTCGTCTGCTGGCTGAGATCCAAGCAGAACCGTCTGGAACACCAGGATACAAACTACTCCGTTTTGCTGGTTCAATTCCAGCCGAAGATCTACAAATCATGGCAGAAGCAATTCAGGAAGACTGTAATCGGATAGATATCGATGAATGGTAGATATTTGCTTGATACCGATATTATCATTGCCCTGTTTGCTGAGGAACCAAGAGTTAAAGAAAACTTCGCTCAAGCAGGAGCTTGCTTTATTCCAAGTATCGTTATTGGCCAATTGTGTTATGGTGCAAGAAAATTCAAGAAATGTGAAGCTAATCTAGAGAGAATTGAAGGATTAATTTCTAACTCTACAATTCTTGAGTGTGATACGCAAACTGCTCGTCAATACGGTGAAGTTAAAAATATACTCAGGATTAAGGGTTGCCCTTTACCTGAAAATGATATGTCGATTGCCTCGTTAGCTTTACAATATAATTTAACGTTGGTAACACGAGATGCTCATTTTCAAGAAGTTGAAAATCTACAAACCGTAGCTTGGTGAGTTGATAGATTATCTATGGATATAACTGTGAATATTGCCAAGGAACCGTTCAACCCCGTACAGATGGTCAAATTACTCATTGCTAGCCCATGGCGTTATACAATATACGGTTAGCGCCTATAGAGTAGAGGGGAGTGTCAACAATCGTGAGTATGATAGACAATCAACAGCTTGAGGAAGGAAGGAGCGATCGCATCTTAGCATCGTTTTTACAAGCCATGGTTCCCTCCTTCAACTCCTTCAATACCACCATCTCCGACAACGACGAGATGTTTCTCATGGCTCTAGAGAACACAGAAGGTGACCCGACTCAAGCCGCTATCCGCTATCATGGCAATGGACTCCGCATCTTCCAAGCCATCCAACAAATTATCACCCATCATTTTGGCAGTTGGGATAAGCTCTCCACATTCCTCGACTTTGCCGGAGGATATGGACGCTTTACCCGCTTCCTTACCCAAGTTCTCCCTCCCGAACACATTTGGATTTCGGACATCTATCCAGAAGCCGTACAATTTCAAATTGAACAATTCCAAGTTCAGGGGATTCCCTCTACCCTCACCCCTACTGAGTACAAAATCGACCAAAGCTTTGACTGTATTCTCGCCAGTTCCTTCTTCAGTCATATCCCCGAAAGTACCTTTGCGCCTTGGCTGAAAACCCTCTACCATAATTTGAGTGAGGGAGGACTCCTGATTTTTAGCACCCATGATGTTACTCTAGCACCGAATCCCTTCGCCCTCTCCGCCTCCGGGATTCATTTCATTCCCCAAAGCGAAAGTCGTACCCTAGATCCTTCCGTGTATGGCACAACCTATGTCAGCGAAGAATTTATCCAACATTCCCTCAATCAAATCTTAGGGCCAAGTGCAGCCTATCACCGGATTCCCAAGGGACTCGCTGACCATCAAGATCTATATATTGTTAGCAAAAATACGAGTCCAGACTGGTCAACGTTTACCTTTACCTATCCTCCCCAAGGAAGTCTGGAAAGTACGGAACTGAACTCGTCTGGAGATTGGGAATTTAAGGGTAAAGTCTGGAGTTTAAACGCACAAACGGCCGCCAAATCGATTGAATTGTGGGTGAATGATAAAATCATCCATCGCTGTGTCCCGCGTGTTGAAGGATCTTGGGTGTGTCATCTGAATCATAGTCAAGTGCAGCGCGACGATGTAGTGATGATTAAAGCGATAGGGGAGACGGGAAATTTAGAACGGATGCTCGTGTGCCAAACTTTGGAACAACTCGCCAGTTTAGAATCGGGACATTCATCGGGTAAAGGGTTGGCTGAAGGCATTTTTATTCTGGGGGGAATGCATCGCTCTGGTACTTCTCTGAGTGCCTCCTTGCTCAATAGTGTGGGGGTTCATTTGGGCGATCGCCTCGTCGCCACTACAATAGGTAACGATCGCGGTCATTTTGAAGATTTAGACTTCGTAGAATTCCACCAAAATGTTCTCCGCTCCCAAGGTCTAGAAATCGACGGACTCACCCTAGAATCAGAACTTATCCTCGCTCCTCGCTATCAGCAAAGCGCCAAACTTCTGCTCAAAGAGAAAACCCAACGCCCTCTGTGGGGATGGAAAGACCCCCGTACCACCCTATTTCTCAAGTTTTGGGCTGAGTTAGTCCCCTCAGCTTATTTTATATTGGTCTATCGCTCTCCCTGGGAAGTAGTCGATTCCCTCTATCGTCGCAGTTCCGATGAAGTGGTCGCAGCTTATCCCGAAAAGGCAGTAGAATTATGGATGCACTACAATCAGCAGATGCTGGAATTTGTCCGAGCCTATCCAGAACGGTGCTTCCTAGCGAATCTAGATACTATTGTCCGCGATCCGCAGGGGTGGATACAAGGACTTGAGGCAAAATGGCAACTCTCTTTAGGCGCTGTAGAACCCTCAGTAATTGAACCGGGATTACTCCAACGGGATGTTTCCCAAACCCGTAAACCAGCACTCATTCAGGCATTTTTCCCAGAAGCCATTACGCTCTATCAAGAGTTGGAAACCTTAGCGGGTTCTTGGGGAAGTGCAGACTCGATTATGCCTGCGGAACTGGATGTGGATGCAGAATTGGAAAAGATTGAAGCCTTGAGTCCCCAAGATTGGGCGTTTAGCAGTTGGCAGGAAGTGGGCAATGCAACAAAATATCAGAAACTGCTGAACCTTAAACAGAAAGAATGCGATCGACACGCTCAAGAGTTACAACGGATGCGATCGCAGTATGAAGAATCAGAATACCAAAAATCCCTGGTTCAGAAAAACATACGGGCTAATAAAGCACTCTTAGCTCAGACTCAGTCCGAATGCGAACATTACAAACATATGGCGAATCAACTGCGATCGCAACTTGAACAAGCCAATTATGACCTGGAACAAACCCAAAAAGTACTGAATCAATCCCACGCGGAAGCCGTCAACATTAACCAACAATTGGTGAACACCAGTGCCCAACTGCAAAATACCCATACCCTCTCGGCTGACATTCAAGCTCAACTGAATGCCCAATTGCAAGATCTCAATAGTCAACTGCATCACCGTAACCTGGAATTAGCGGCGATTAAAGCCAATAAAGCTTGGCGCTTGCGGATGAAATGGGTAAAACTGAAGCAAAAGTTAGGTTTGATTAAGGAGTAATGGCAAGGGAATAGGGAGTGGGCAGTAGGCAGTAGGCAGTAATTTCCGCGTCCCCTTGTCTCCGGCAATTTTTAGTTTTTAATTTTTAATGGATATCATGACTTCCACTCCCGACTCCCAACTTCCGACTCCCAAGTCTGTAGTGCTATATCTGGCTCCTTGGATACTTTGCCTATTGGGGGGGTTATGGACTTTGCCCGTTGCGGCCGAGCCTGTACTCTCCGATCGCGTTGTAGAATCTTCAGATGTGGAAACCCTTCATGAAGAAGCCCTAGAGTTACTACAACAGGGAAATCAACCTGAAGCATTTCAACTCTGGCAGCAGGAATTAGAGTTACGCCAAGGATTAGGAATCATTCCAGAAATCCAAGCACTCTCACGAGTTGGAGCTATTGCTTGGTCGGAGGGGGAGTTAGTGATGCTTCGGCAAATTATGGCTCGGTTAGATCAAATTCAGGGAGACGTGGAAGGCACAGACCAGGAAACGTTGCAGGAATTGGGCGTTGCCTATCAACAATTGCGATCGCCCCAATCTGCTGTAGGAGTCTATCAGAAACTCTTACATCTGGCAATTGAAGACTCTAATGAGGAGCAACAAAATACACTTCTAGGGCAAATTGCCCAAACCCACCTCAATTGGTTTGATTATCCCCAAGCCGTTGCCGGATATGAAGGGGTTTTGAGTTTTGCCCAAGAACAGGAGGATGTTCTGACTCAAATTCAGGCTTATCAACAGTTAGCCTATAGTTACGAGCAGATGGAGGAGTGGGAAGGAGCGATCGCCACGCGACTGAATCTCATTAACCTGTACGATCGATTAGGGCAAGTTAATTCAATTCCCAAGGAACAAATAGCGATCGCCAAACACTACGAAACCCTAGGTAACCTTAAAACCAGTGCCCAACTCTACGAACAAGCCTACCTGATTGCCTTTGAACAGCAACACCTTGCCTATGCTGCCGAAGCTCTACAATCCTTGGGAATACTCTATAACAACCAACAGAAATTCCCCGAAGCTTTAGCCGTTTATCGCTCGCTTCTAGGGACTCAAGCTCAAGCCTATGATGCTTATGGCATGATGAACACCTATGAACGCATTGCCGAGATCCATAGTGCTCTCGATCAACGAGAACAAGCCCTAGCTGCCCTTGAACGAGGGCTGAAATTCGCCCAACACCTTAATGTAAGAACGGAGTATTATACCGAGCTGATTCAAGGATTGATGAATGATGAATAATTATAGTCAATTCAAATAACACTGAGACATTTATGTAGGGACGAAAATTTTTTGCCCCTACATAAGGATTAGACCCCATTCCCTATTCCCCATTCCCTATTCCCTACCACTTCCTAATGCTTGCTAGATAATTGTAATTCTTGAATCTTACTTTCTTGGGCATTAATTTTCTGGTTTAATTCGCGAATACGTCGAGAAAGCAAGCGAATAATATTAACCGCAATGCCTGGAGTTTCATCAATGGCATCATAGAGTTGTTGTTGAGTTAAAACCAAACAATCACAGGTTTCGATCGCCGTTACAGAAGCCGATCTCGGTTCTGCATCAAACAGGGACATTTCTCCAAAGGTCGTTCCCTTATCCAAATAAGCCAAATCGCGATCGCCAATATGCACCCTTACCCGTCCGGAGACCACAATATACAGAGAGCGTCCTTCTTGTCCTTGCGTAAAAATCGTTTGCCCAGCGGGAAACGATAACTCATCCATAATCGAGGCCAATCGCACTAAAAAATCATCCCGTAACTCTTTAAAGATGGGAACACCTCGCACAAACAGCAAGCGGTCAACGCTACTTAACATAACTTCTCCGGGTCGGGATTAGGGGGATGGGGGATAGGGAAATGGGGGGATGGGGAAATCTGAGGCATCTTCACTCAAGATTGAGGGTGAGGAGTCCTGAATATGGGAGAGTCCACACTCTTCAATTAAGGCTTGAACTTGGCCAGCCACTAGGCGATCGGGATCGTTTTTGAGCATAGGCAACAATTGACTCAAGGTTGAAGGGCTTGCTACTTTAAGATAATTCAAGACGGCTTCCCGTACAAACCCCCTCGGATGCCGTAGTCCAGCCAGAATATGTTCAGTAGTGGTACTCCAGCGGAAGGCTTGAGCGACATGGAAACAGCAAGCTAAGGGCCAATCTGAGAGAAAATGACGAAGGTCGAGAAGATGGCGCAGGCGATCGCTGGGACTGAGCGGTTCATATAAGAATAAATCTTCCAGATAAGAGAGTTTTTCGGCGATCGCGTATTGATCGAGTACCGTTAACAGTGCTTTCTTATGGGGAATATCTACAATATTGTCTAAAATTTCTAACCCTTTCGCTTGACTGCTCATGGAATTGGACTGAAGGTTAAAGGCAGCCGCTTGTACGCTCTGGATGGGATACAAGAACTTCATCAATAAGAAGCAGCGATCAATAGAATCTGTTTCGAGATCGGCGAGCGATCGCTGTAACAATTGAGCTTCTCGACCTGAAACTCGATCCTCAGCTAGATCTAAACGTCCTGCATAGAGCTGCCCGATAAACATGAGTTCTTGATCGATTAATAATTCAATCCCCGATCGCCCTAAGACGGCTTGTACCTGTTCAATCCCTGTATCATCGGGTAATTTAATCAGGATTTTGAGGATATTGCGCCGAGTGGTTCCCCAGGAAGCCATTAAATTTTGGGTTAAGACATGCAAGGACTCTGGCGTTCTAATATCACCAATGGTCATCCAAGCGTACATGCGCACTAGATCGGGCTTATAGATATCACGGGCTAAATCTAATAATAGGGGAATGGCTTCATGGCGTAAGCGCACTAAAGCTTTACACGCTGCTTCACGGGTGGATTGATAGTAAAGACCGCGCAGCAAAGAGGGATAATATTCTTCTAGACGGGTAGCGGCGATCGCCTCTAGAAGGGCACAGCGCACCCGCAGGGAATCATCCTGAAGTAAATTGGGCACATAGAGCCGTAGCGCTTGCATATACACCGCTTCCCCCAAAGCACGACATCCCATCACCCGCTCCCGTTCCTGTTCGCTGGTAACCATCCGTCGCAGGGTATTCGTTGCTTCCGCTTTAGCTTTCGCATTCCCTCGTCGTAACATTAAAGCAGCCGCCGTTGACCGCACCACCGGATCGACCGCCGGTTGCAGATAGCTGCGTAACTGACGGATATCGGGTTCCGGTTCCGTGAGCCAAATGTAGCGTAGGGCAAGAGCCAACACATCGGGTAGTAAGGAGGTTTGGGTGAGAGCGCGAATGGATTCCACATCCTTGGGTTGGGGATGTTCCAGTAGCACCTCTAAGCTTTGGCGTTGTAGAGCAGGAGAGAGGGAAGGGAGCAGGGGAACCAGTACCTCGTTAATATTTTGGGAGTCAAACCGGTTGAGCAGTTCAATGCAAGAGCGCTTATCTTCTTCTGCTCCCGGTTGTTTGAGGGTTTCGGCCACATTGCGTTGTAGCGATCGCAAATCCACATCCGAGACCCCTAAGCGGCCACTTTTGGCACTCGACACCAACAGTTGCACATACCCAGAGCGGAGGAAGAAAATGGCTAATAACCATCCCAAGGCAATGAGAATGGTTTGGAACAGGAAGATATCTGACTGACGGTCTTGAAATTGGGGCAGAATTTGATTGCAAAACCAAATCGTTCCCAAGAGCAACAAACCGGTTACCCCAGTTGAGATCGGTTCGGCGATCGCCCGCCAAGTCTGGATACCATTACGAATACTCTCTGGAAGCGGCTGAAACAGAGCCGGCCCCAACCCCAAGACCACCGTATAGCGCAACAAATCATCAAAAAACTTCAGCGTAATCAGACACCAAAATAAATCTGCCACCTTGCCCAACGACACCAAACTAATGATCCCCATCATTCCGGGCAGTAAGGACGCAGCCACAAATACGCCCAAGCGTTCAATCAACCGAGAAGAAACAAACCATTGCAGAACCAGTTCAAAGATTCCCAAAACACCATTGAAAAACCCGAGAAAACTGGCAACTTCTCCCGAATTAAGTTTTTTTTCAAGCTGGTCAAAAAACTGGAATTCAACCAACTGCAAAGACCCTTGGGCAACGAAAAAGAACAGAATTAAGGGAATTACATACCGCCATACCGGACGACCTAACCGGCGCTGGGTAAAGTCTGACGCTTCTTCTTGAGAGACACGATTGGGAGTATCGGGAAAAAATTGCTGATAATTTTGAGTCAGATAAAATGCAACGCCTCCCCCCACAAACATCAAGACACTGGCACAAATGAGGATATTCTCGACTCGCAGAAACGTTAACAGCACCGGCAATGAAAATCCACTGACCACATCGGCCATCAGAATCCCACTAGAAATCAGTGGATAAGTGCGCTTGATTTCTCGAATATTAAACAGTTGATTAGCGCAAATACTGGTATTGAGTTCATTGAGAATAAAGATCGCTTCACACCACAGGCGCAGCAAAAAAATCAAGATGGGGGCGATAATAACTAGATCTAACCCTAGGCGTAATAGAAATAAGGGGATCGCCATCAGTACGGCTGTAATCACAATCACCTTACGCAAAGGGAGCAGGGTCTGCAACCAGTCATACAAAAACCCTAATCCTGAACCCATTACAGCACTAGCAATATAAATCCAGGGTAAAGATTCGGCTCCAAATCGTTGCAAGAACAAATCAGCGGTACTCGCTTCTGTCCAACTGAGTCCCACACAACTTGCGGTATAAAACGCCAGCATTAATACTGTACGCTCACTTTCGTCTGGCCGAAGGTTAAACCATTGGAAGAATCGTTGTCCCCACCGGTTTAAGCTGCGTCCCTGATAGTTGAGTTCCATATTTTGGTCGTTTACATCGGTCTAGCTCTACCTAGGCTCTCAAGAGAGTCTCTGTTCACCTAAGTAGAGTATGACTTATGACTGTTTTTTCGGCGAGAGAAGCATCATCATATTGCGCCCTTCCCGCTTCGGTTCTTGCTGTATTTCGGCTTCTTCTTCTAGATCTTTGGCCAAGCGTTTGAGCAACCCTTCTGCCAAATCGCTATGCTGGGCTTCCCGCCCTTTAAAGTTAATTGTTGCTTTAACTTTATCTCCTTTCTGGAGAAACTTCCTGGCGTTCTTGAGGCGCACATTGTAATCATGTTCCTCAATTTTATAACGCATTTTCACTTCTTTAACATCAGAGGTGTGCTGTTTTTTCTTAGCTTCGCGGGCTTTCTTTTCTTGCTCAAACTTAAATTTTCCGTAGTCCTGAATTCGGCATACCGGGGGATCGGCTTTATCGCTGACTAGAACCAGGTCTTGTTCTTCTTGTTGTGCAAGCTTTAGGGCCTCTTTGAGCGATAGAATGCCAAGTTGTTTGTTCTCACCATCAATGACTCGAACCTTGGGATATTGAATCCGTTCGTTAATTTGGGGTAGATCGCGATTTCTTTTCTTGTCAACCACAGGCGTTTTTCGTTTTTCTAGGGATAGAACAATGGTAGGCTATTGAATCTAAGGGTTCAGGAGAACCCGATATCAGGTTTACACACAACCTCCCCATTCCTTAATTGGTGGGAGAGGTGGGCAAAATGGATGATTTTCTGTCATTGTAACTGACAGATTTTGAATTGCCCTACATTTTTAACTTCTTTCTTGCTCTAGACCAGGATTGTGACCCTTTTGAGTGCTTCTGAGCGGGACTGAAGGGTCTTAAGGTTGGTACAGTACTGATTCATTGAGTGATTAACCCAGATTAATCTTAAGAAAGGATTATAGGGTCGGCGATCGCCGAGTCAAGCCTCCTATCATAGTTGGGTCTATGGCGTATACTGTAAGATTAAACCTAAAATCAGAACCTGATTGTATCACCTGTAAGCGGATGAAGCAACTATGAAACATACCCTTTCTGTACTGGTAGAAGATGAAGCTGGAGTCTTAAGTCGCATTTCTGGTTTGTTTGCTCGTCGCGGCTTTAACATCGAAAGTCTAGCCGTCGGGCCAGCCGAACAGCTTGGAGTCTCTCGGATTACTATGGTTGTACCTGGAGATAACAAGATTATCGAACAAATAACCAAACAACTCTACAAACAAATTAATGTCCTCAAAGTACAAGACTTAACGGACAGCCCCTGTGTAGAACGGGAATTAATGTTGCTCAAAGTTAATGCTCCGGCTCAAAGTCGCTCGGAAATTATTGAGTTAGCCAATATTTTCCGCTCCCGTGTCGTGGATGTAGCGGAAGATTCTCTAACCTTGGAAGTTGTCGGAGACCCGGGGAAAATGGTCGCCATTGTCCAAGTGCTGCAAAAATTTGGCATTCGGGAAATTGCCCGCACCGGTAAAATTGCCCTCACCCGTGAATCTGGGGTGAATACAGAATTGCTCAAATCTCTAGAAGCTAAATTAGCTTAAAACCAAAGCAGCGCGATCGCCTTTCTCCCCTACAATAATAGTGAAATCACCTTTGTGAACTCACCTCAATGCCCCTAAAAGGAGAAAAACTGTGCCTGAAGCTGTTGGTGTCATCCAAACCCTAGGATTTCCTTCCATTCTCGCTGCTGCTGATTCCATGGTTAAAGCAGCACGAGTAACCCTAGTCTATTTCGACCGTGCCGAAAGTGGCAACTTTGTCATAGCGATTCGTGGGGGGACATCCGAAGTTGTGCCAGCAATGGAAGTGGGCATTCAGGAAGCGGAAAAAGTCTACGGAGGCAAAGTGATGATGCACTACATTGTCCCCAATCCCCCCGAAAATGTCCAAGCCGTACTTCCCATCGACTACACGGAAGTCAGTGAACCCTTTCGCTAGGCAGTAGGGAATAGGGAATAGGGAATAGGCAAACCGGGTTTTACCCATTACCCATTACCCATTACCCATTTTGTTGACTCAAGTGACCCCCTAAACCCCTACAATAAAATCTTGCATAAAAATGGTTATTGATTAACATTAGGAGCAACAATTATGGGACAGCAAGCTGTTGGAGCTATTGAAACTAAAGGGTTCCCAGGTATTTTGGCTGCTGCTGACGCAATGGTAAAAGCGGGACGGATTACCTTAGTCGGCTATATTCGCGTTGGGAGCGCTCGATTTACGGTAAATATCCGGGGAGATGTTTCTGAGGTCAAAACGGCGATGGATGCAGGAATAGACGCTGTAGAAAAGGCTTACGGCGCGACCCTAGAATCTTGGGTGATTATCCCCCGTCCCCACGAGAACGTAGTTGCTGTCCTCCCGATTGATTACAACGATAATGTAGAGTCCTATCGCAGAGCTGTTGAAGGGGATACACCACGACCTTCATTAACGGTGGGTGGATAATCCGTCAGGAGTAATGGGTAATGGGTACGGCACTCATTACTCATACAGCGCTTTGCGCTGGGGAATAGGTAATAGGGAATAGGGAACAGGGAATAGGCAATGTTCTCCCGAAACAATCTAGGAGTGGAAACACATTATACATTGTTAAACTGATGACTCGGACTTGATCTCATTACAGTTTACTCATTCTCTGCTTCTCCCCCCACCACTACATTCTGGATGCGCAAGGAGGGGCCGCCACAGCCGACAGCCAACCCATTTTGTCCCCCTTTGCCACAACCGCCGGACTCATCCCAGTAAAAATCATCACCGATCCCCTCAATATCGGCTAAGGTACTAAACACATTGCCGGAAAGGGTCACATCTCGTACTGGTTCAGCAATTTTCCCATTGCGAATCATCCAAGCTTCTCCTGCCCCAAAGGTAAACATTTCTCCATTGGTCATTCCCCCTCGCCAGTTTTTAGCGTAAACCCCTTCTTGGATACCACTAAACAAATCGCTCACAGGAGTTTCCCCCCGCTCAATCCAGGTATTGGTCATTCGTACCAAGGGAGGATAATGATAATTGAGGCAACGAGCATTCCCTGTGGGTTCCTCTCCCAGTTTGCCGGCGGTTTCCCGCGAATGCAGACGGCCAGCTAATACCCCATCTTTGATCAGTTGGGTGGTTGTGGCTGGGGTTCCTTCATCATCATAGAAATAACTGCCTCGGTGACCTTGTGGCGCTCCACCATCCAGAATTTGCAGGTTGTCCGGGCCAAATTTGCGCCCTAGGGTCATCACTTCCAGGATATCGGGGTTTTCATAGGCCATATCGGCTTCTGAAAGGTGACCAAAGGCTTCATGGACAAATAATCCGGTTAAAATTGGATCGATGACGACGGTGTAGGTATTGCCTTTAATGGGAGGATGGGAGAGGGCATTAACGGCACGCTGGGCAGCCGATCGCACTTGGTTATCGAGTTGGGTTAAATCTTCATACCCATTGCGCGATCCGGTGGTTTCCCGTCCGGTTTGTACAGTGGAACCCTGACGAGCGGTGGCGGCAAAGCGCATCTCTAAATCGACCCAGGATTGCTCAATGAGCGTTCCTTCAGAGGTGATCAAGATAATCCGCTGACAGCAGTCTCCGTAGCGTACAGAGGTTGTGGCTACTTGAGGATTGGTACTGTGGAGAATGTCGGCGTAGCGATCGCACAATTCCTTTTTCTCGATTAGGGGAATCTCCCTGGGATGGGTTCCCCCCAGGGGCAAGACCTGACTATCTTCGATAATGGGAATCGGCGCTAGAATGGTTTCTTCTTGTCCCACCAACCGCGCAGAGGCGATCGCTTCTTCTATCCGCTTCGACAATACCCCCAATTGGTTAAAGCTACTCATTCCCCAACCCCCTTTGTAACAAGCACGTACTTGTCCCCCTAGGGAAATGCCTTCGCTGAGGGTTTCTACTTTATTCCCCCGCAGCAAGATATCGGTTGCTTCTGCTTCTTCCAGACGGATAGCAAGGAAATCAACTTGAGAGCGATAGCGTTTGATTAAATCCGAGAGCAGATTTTTAATATCCGTATTCATTGTAATTCAACCGGTTAAGATGATTGAGACTTGAGTGATTACATTGGGTCAGTGCTGTCTTCGCTCTCTCGATCAAAATAGTCCAAGAACGAATTCATCCCTAGTAACTGTATACCACGGATCTCTAGGGCTGTTCTCACGGCGATCAGAGTTACAATCATTAGGAAATCATCAGTAATTCATCAAATATGGCAGAAATTCCTACCGATCTTGAAGAAACTATCTGGAATTTAAAGTGGCAGTTATTGCAGATTATTCATGGCGAAACTTTGGCATAACTCACTTTAGACGTTTACAAAATTTGATGAGAACTTCTGACACAGGAATAGCTTAATAAAATTATCTTTGTAATAGTTAAGCTGTTTGCAAAAATTGCGGTTCAGGAATTGGCTCTCCTTCTTCATGCCAAGCTTCTAGATACATCTCGATCGCTTCTTCCGCATTTTTAATCGCTTCTGCACGAGTTGTTCCATGAGTGCAAGGCATGATCACGCGGTCAGCAAATTCTGGAATGGTAACTAGAAACAGATTATCTTCTTCTGACCACTGAATAATTGTAGTGTACTGATTCATCACTCGTCATTCTCCTGTTTGTTTTCGATATCGGCTAATTCAAGTAATAACTGAGCTACTTGTTTTTCTAGGTAAGGGGGTACATCAGAGCCATCTTTACTGGAAATTGTGAGTGTTTTTTTCAGGAGAGGGTGTCGCCAGCGTTCGTGACTTCCTTTACCTCGTTTTGGTAAATACACAAATCCAGCACGGGTAATTTCAGCTTTGAGTTCTCGAAGTTTCCTCGGCATCTTTATAGCTATACTCTAAGATGAAATTATATCACTTGAATTAGCTTTATTAGAGCATTTTGGAGAAATCTATCGCACTATGTCAATTGCTGCTTATATCTCAGGGGTTGGCGCAGCGATGCGGAGTTTTATCGCCCCCCAAAATCACTACCCCCCCAAAAGGCGATCGCCAGTTATCTTGAGTATTGCCAAGAAGACGGTTTAACCCCTCCCAGTCCAAGTTCAGTTGCCGCTTAAATTTCAGGCGTTCGCCAGTTATCTTGAGTATTGCCAAGAAAATGGTTTAACCCCTCCAAGTCCAAGTTCAGTTGCTGCTTAAATTTCAGGCGTTCGCGCCAGCGATGGGTCGCATTATCGCCTTTACTCTGCCTCTTCATCCCAATCTTCAGCCGTTAGGAGTGCTTGTTTGCTATGACGAACATGAATGATGTATACGATATCATTGCGAATTACAAATAATATTCGATAAACATTGGGACGTTTTCCATAGAGCAGTTGTCGAACTTCTTCCGGAAACACATCATTTTCAATGGCTAAAGCGCAGCGTCGGGGCTTGACTTGTAATGTAGCAAGTTTATCCATTAATTCGCGAAACCACTGATCGCTGTAGCTTGGGTTCCGCTTTTTTAACCACTCATAAGCCACTTCAATTTCAATTTCCGCACTTTTAGTAATCTGAACTTGGAATTCCATGTTTCTGTTGCATTTCTTTCGTAAATGCTTCTAAAGGTCGGACTCGTCCAGCATTGAGATCATCTAATCCTTGTTGAATACCAGTAATGCTTTCCAAGTATTCGATCGCCTCTAGAAGTTTTTGATAAGATGCAGCATCTTGAACGACTAATTCAGCTTTACCATTGACTGTCAATACCATGGGGCTACCAGTTTGTTTCATCTGTTCGATAAACTCAGATGTATTTCTCTTGAAGTTAGAAAGGGACTGAATATCGCGACTTAAGTTGAGCATAATAGGGTTGTACTTAATTTGCACTAAATTTAATGTTAGCATGAGTGGGTAGAGCGATCGCCCCCCAAAAGGCGATCGCCAATTCCAAAGATGCGATCGCCAGTTATCTTGAGTTTTGCCAACAAGAGAGTATCACTCCTCCAAGTCCAAGTTCAGTTGCCGCTTAAGTCTCAGGCGATCGCGAAGCGAAACGGAGTTTTATCACGCCAGCGAAACCGAGTTTTATCGCCTAATAGCTCTGTGATTCCCGAAAGAATTGAGTCGTATTATTTGCTCGACAACGGGTTCACCCATGCAATTCTTGAACAGATCCCTTGGCGATCGCCATCAAGAATGCTAAATTCGATCCATACTTTACTCAATTCAATCATGAAGATTAAGGCGATTATTCACGAAGCCCAAGAGGGTGGATACTGGGCAGAAGTGCCCGCTCTACCTGGATGTATTACTGAGGGAGAGTCTTGGGAAGAAGTTATGGATAATCTACAAGAAGCAATTATGGGATGGTTAGAAGTCGCAAATGAAAGTTCCCCGATCCAAGAAACCGATCGCATTGTGGAAATTGCAGTATGAAGTTAGTTTCTGGGAAAAATTTCTGTAAGATCTTGGAAAGTAATGGCTGGATCTTGAAAAGAGTTAAAGGAAGCCATCATATTTATCAACACTCCGAAACGGAGCAGATTGTTGTTGTTCCTGTTCATGGAAATAAAGATTTAAAGATAGGAACATTGAAGGCTTTGATGAAAGCTACAGAGTTATTAGAAGAAGATTTACTTTAGTTATTGTTAAAAAAGGCGATCGCCAATGCTCCAGAGGCGATTGCCAGTTATCTTGAGTATTGCCCAGAAGACGGTTTAACTCCTCTAACTCCAAGTTCAGTTGCTGCTTAATTTTCAGGCGTTCGCGGAGCGAAACGGAGTTTTATCGCGCCAGCGATGCGGAGCATTATCGCGGAATACCTAATTTAGGATGTCTAGCATGGTTTCGATAGTGACTTTTAGAGGTTGCAAGTCGTTGTTCGCCGTATTCCAGAGGATTTTTAAATTAATACCGAAATAGTGGTGAATCATTTTATCTCGCATTCCGGCAACTTCCTTCCAAGGGATATGAGGATACTTTTCTTTGAATTCAGGCGGAATTTGTTTAGACGCTTCGCCAATGATTTCTATAGCACGGGTAACGGCAAATATGGTTTTTTGATCGGATTCAAAGGTATCAAAATCAAAACCTTTGATAAATTCTTCTGCGTTGTTTATCGCATCGATAATATCTTGCAAATAGTCTTTGATAGTGCGGTTCATAGGTAAACTACTTCCTGAAGAATCTGTTGGCCAATATAGGGTTTTAATCCATCTTTAGTAACTAGATCGACTTTTTTACCCAGTCTTTCACTCAGGTAGTTTTCCAATTTACAGTAGGTAATTAGACCAAAATTGATGTCCGGGCTAAATTCAACCAGTAAATCAATATCGCTCGTTTCTGTCGCTTCTCCTCGAACATAGGAACCAAAAAGTCCTAGCTGATTAATTTGGTATTGTTTCTGAATGTGAGGGAAGATTTCCCTGAGAGATTCCAGAATGGTTTCAGACGTGATAGCTTGAGTGTCAGTGATACTCATTATGGATGCATATTATAAGTTGAATATCTTGAATTGATTATAACTTATGAGTATTGCCAAGAAGACGGTTTAACCCCTCCCAGTCCAAGTTCAGTTGCCGCTTAAATCTCAGGCGATCGCGTTTTCATCCCCAAAATACTCTCCAATACATCGAAAAGGGTGTGTTTCGTTGCCAGTAATAAAGAACAATCTTGAGCAGTTGGACTCAAATTCAGACACCACTTATCGCAAACATCACTGATGTGTTCTAAATGTTGGTAGAGCAGATGACCAGAGATAGCATCAGCGCTTGCTTGTAAAATAGTAGGAGTCTTCTGTATTTCCTTGACTAAAGCCGCAGCATTCCCATCTTCCCAAACCAACTCTTCTAGGGATGGTGATGAAGATTTAATCTGCCAATCATCTGTTATCTCTAGCTCGATAGTTCCGTGTTGGTGCGCTTGTTCTAGCAGCGTACAGCAACGAGCATGGGTCGTTTGTATTCGATACAAGCTATCTTGTTGATTAAGTTGTCCTGCGGTGCTGATATTAATGGGAGCAACTTTAGTCAGGGGAGTCGCCAAACTATGCCAGCGAAGTGCATCTATTCCTATTGCTTTTATCAGTTCATCAATCGGAAGTTCGGGGAGAGCGTGCAGTTTTTGGCTCGGTTTATGGAAGGCGTAGAGTTTAATGGGTTGAACAATGATGAATTGAAATTGTGCTTCCGTGTAGCCTAAGCAACGCATCGCCGCGTTGATGAGGAGGTCATAGCGGCCATAGTTGGGGGGACGTAGAATAATGATTCTATGGCAATGTTCTTGGAGGATTTGATCGTAAGTGGCCAGGTCTTCTAAGAGTTGAGTATATTCGCCATCCCGGTGTTGGAGAACTCTGTCGGAGTCATCGCCAAAGTCAGCAGTTTTGATGTACCAGTCTTTGGGTTCGTCTTTGAGGGTGGTTTGTTCAATGTCGGGGGGGAGGTCGGCCGCGAACTGGCGCGACATGGAAGCTTGGTAAACTGAGCTATTTCCTTTTAAGGAATTGAGGAACTCTTCTGGGTTTGGAGGTTTGAGGTCTTCTAGGGTTTGGGTAATGGTGTTTCCCGTTCGTTGTAAGATTTGGGTTAATGGGTTAGCTAAGGTACAGCGAGCGTCATCAAGTGATGGAGCTTGAGCTAGAGGAATTTCTGGGATACTAAGATAGAGTTTGGGTGGGTTCATGATGAGGTGAAATTCTTAAGGATTTGACCGTATTTGTTGGGCACTGACAAATCGGCGAGTTCCATCGCCTGCAACTCAGAAACCGGGGTTTTGTCAAATCTACTAATTGAGAAGTATACATTGCTCTAAAAACTCTGGTTTCTTTTCTGGGAAAAAAGGTTGATCGCGTAGGGTGTGTTAGCGGGAAATTATAGCACTTCGCGATAGTGTATTTACAATAATCTGTAGGGGCGAACGGCCGTTCGCCCCTACATGCGTCCTTATCTGTCAACACTATAGCGCGCAGCGCTATAACTTTGGGCCGAAGTCAAGTAAATTTTATTCCCCGCGTAACGCACCAAAATGGGCGATCGCTAGGGTTTCTCTAACCACTTGATTGTAGGATCGTTAACTAAGTAACCTTCTACAAGTCCTTTTTTAGCCCAATTTGCTATTCGGTTGACAGAGAATAGTAAAGCGTCGGGATCTTCGGTTTTCCCTAGACGTAAAAGTTCTTGCCATTCTCGATCCAGAAACTCCTTAACTTTACTAGAATAATTTGGATGTGAGCCAAGATGAATAGGCAAGGCGATGTCTGTATCCTCAAAGAGATTTAATGCACTTTTTTCTGAAGCTGGAAGAAAAATACCATTAGCAGATGAATCAATATCGAACTTACCAAAATGAACAGCATTGAGCATTAAGTAACTATCATTGACCACTTCAATTGGAATGACATGATGTGCTTGATAATCTCCTCGTACCCCAGGATATTCAATTTGTTTGCCTGGAATCTTGGCTGTAGGAAAATTAAGGTTATTTCCTAAGTCCGTAGAATTACCCTCCACCAATTTCGGAGATTTGAGAGTTTTATTTTCACTACTGTTGTTGCCATTATTTCCATCGGAAGAAACATTTGATGAATCAGGATATTGCTTGTATGCAGATTCATCAAATTTGTCAACATAACGAACCTTTATTTTCTCACCATTAGGCTTTTGGATTTCAATCGTTGGCGATCCGCCAGAACTGAAACCACGACCAATAGCCTTACTCCCATCAGGTAACTCAGCAACGAACAGCTTTCCATTTGAGGTTTCTGTACCTTTTGGATTAAAACCATCGGTTAAATCGCGATAATCTTGCCATGCTTCCTCAACGCTGCCATTCTTGTCATACTGAATGGACTTATCATTCTTGGGATACTTTTTAGCATTGACAAGTAAATCATCTACTGAGCCAGGCTTGATCTTGACAGGACCAGGTAACTGAAGTGGTGGATCTTCTTTTTTCTTATCCTCCTTGGCAATTTGCTCGGAAGTATCATCAATCTTCTTAGCAATCTGTTGACTGATATCATCTAAATGCTTACCAGCATCAGCAGCTTCATCATTGAACTTGACAATAATTTCACCAACTGCGGCCATAGTGGGACGTACACCAGGCATCAGGTCGAGAATCCATCCAGCAGCATTATCCATCTGGCTATCAAACTTGCGCCATACACCAGCTAAACCTTCAACGACATCAAGAAGAATCTCTTTCCACTTAGCTTGCTTAAAGATTTTGGCTGCTTGCTTGGTCACATCAGGTCCCAGTTTCCGCAATAATGCTCCAATTGGACTTTTTAGTGCGATTTTAGCAATACCTTTAATTGCATCTCCAACGCCAGGGAACCAGCCAGCTAAAGACCCAAGTAGTTCAACCCAAACTTCGACATCACGTCGGCCACCAACAACAATTTTCCAAAGGGCTAGTACTGTGTCAACAATATCAATCGCTTGACCAACAACAGGAACGAAGCCAAGAGCAACCTTGATCAGCTCAATGGTCACTTGACCGCCAGTAGAGTTACCAAACTTAAGAATTGTATCAAGCAGTTTTTTGCCTTCACTGCCCAATCCATTCAGAAGACTCTGCATCTGATTTTTCAACTCGTTCGCTTTCTGGACAATCTTTCGTTCCAGTTCGCTGCGAGTTGCTGCAATTTTCTCATCAACTCCATTGATCTTGTTCCACAAATTACCCGTCTTATCGCCAAAGAGAGCATCTACAATAGCCGCAACTGCCTTCTGAGTCCGAGGCTCCAACCAGTTAGTAATACCTTTGAGAGTATTACCCATACCATTAATTGCGGAACTAACGCCACCAGCGATCGCATTTACCGCAGGTTCAACAATTTGATTATAGGCATTGAAATTGAACTTAACGCCAAACTTGTCAATGTTAATGCCAAGATCCTTAGTCCAATTAACAGCACCCAGAACTTTCCCCTTGAACTTACCAACCAACTCATTCGCACCACGAACTGCGTTATCGATAGCACTGCGGAAAGAATTGGCAGCATTGGCAATAACCTGATTAATCTCAGCACCAGTCCGATAGGCATTCTTAATCGTCTCAAAGAAATGCCAGACCGCCGACTTCACACCATCTTGAATCCCACCCAGTTGTCCTTTCAACCAACTCCGCGCTTCATTAACTGCTCCCTTGACAGCATCTCGCCCTTGACGAATTAAACGCCGTGCATCCTCTTTGCGGTCTTTAATCCAACCATTGCGAAAATCCCAAATGCCATCAACTGTACCAATTAAACCGTTCGCAACAGAATCAGCTTTACTGTTAATTCCATCAGCCAAACTGTCCACTGTACCCTTGATCGGATTAGCAATATCATCAACCCAGACATTAGCATTATGACGAGCATCATCCAAAGCAGCATGAACCTTAGCCTTCTGCTCGGCATTCATCTGGTCAAGCAACGCTTGCATTTCTTGTTCGTAAACACGCTTCTCGTCTTTCAACTGAGCAATTTTTTGATTCGCCTTAGCTCGTTCCTGAGCCGAAAAATCTCCTAACGCCTGATCATAAATGCGCTGAATCCGTGGGTCGCTAAACAAGGGGCCAGTACCACCGCCACCGCCACCAGGCTTACCCACACGCCATCCAGGAGGGGGCCCTTGCTCGGTTCGAGAGAGTTGATGTTTGAACTTAACAATCAAATCATAGTCAGTCGTCACCCCTTTCGGACTATTGACCCGCAACATATAAGTTCCCGGAATCAGGTCAACCAGAATCTGTTCATCCGTAATTCCCTCGCGCATCGAATAGGAAATCGGTCGATTGCGAACGTCATACAACACCAAATCCGCATCCGCCAACAGATTCATCAACCGCGCATCAATCCGACCCTTGCGAGACAGAGTAAACCGATAGTAATCATCCGGAACCAAATTCCCCACCGTTTCGCCGCTCAACTTGGTCTCAAACGGGTCAGTTGGTCCAAACTCAGGCAATGGAGTCGAGAAGAACCAATCTAAACCACCCCGTCCTTGCTGTTCCGCAATTTGCCGTTGACGTTCCAACTCCCGCAGGCGCTCCTCTTCCTTGCGCCGTTCCTCTTCTTGACGGCGACGTTCCATTTCTTCCCGTAAGCGGCGTTCTTGCTCTTCCAGTTCTCGCTGTTTGCGTTCCGCTTCCAGGCGACGTTCCTCTTCCTCACGAGCTTTCCGTTCCTGCTCCGCTTTCTCCTGCGCTAACCGCTCTTCTTCTTCTCGTCGCTTCCGTGCTTCGTCTTCCTGCTGGCGACGCAGCTCTTCCTCACGCCGCAACCGTTCCTGTTCCTGCTTCCACTCGTAGTTAGGATGATGTACGGGAACATCAATCCATTCCCAGGCAGCAATATAGTCGTAATTTTTGACTCCATTACGATCGCCAATCCACTTATAGTAGTCATAACCCGCATTACCCAAGTAGCGCTGCGCCAGATGACTTAAAGTATCGCCAGGTTTAATTTGGTAGCGATGCCAATCGTAATACTCTCCATTCTTCCAGAACCGCTCCGCATGGGCCCAGATTTCCGGCGATACCGTCTCCGGATTAACCACAGGCATAATCGGAGCAATATAATCATCTCCAGACTCTTCAAAAGAAGTCTCTGCCAGTTCTCGGAACGCCTCTATCTCCTCTGGCGTTAAATCATCCGTATTAAAGCCATCGCCACCCAATAACTCATACTCTGGCGTTGCCCGGTCTAAATTCACCTCATAGCCCAAATCAGCCAGAGAAGCGATAGTCACCGCACTAATAGGCGCATTATCTCCACCCTCAAAACCATTGAGGTCTGCCGTCATAATCTCATCTTGGAAAAGCTGCTCGTGCCAGTGCAAACTCGCCGAACCTGCACCCTGAGTTTCTAGAGAAATCGCATCGGTCAAACCTCCCATGTTTTGGAACTCTTCAACCGCTTTCTTACCGTTGTACCGGGCTAATGATGTACCCGCATAATCCACCAATCCCTTCGCTTCCCAAAGATTGCCAAATCCTAAAGCATGGAGAAACTCATGCTGCACCACATCAAATAGTTGTCCCGACGCTTCCAATTGGGCAATATCAGCAGCATCAAACTGTACCAACGACTGTGCCGGTAACAAGGAACCATAGCGCATAAAATCAATCTTCGTCCGTGCCTGAGTTCCCCCTGCACCATCAAGATCTGATCTGGAAATCTTGATATTAATATCATCAATCACCTTGCCATCAACCACGGCTGACGGTAACCCCTTACCAATCAGAGAAGCAACATTCTTCGCTGCTGCGGCAATAATTTGTTGTTGACTGGCACTCAGAGGACTATCGTACTCTAAATCAATTTGGAAAGGTTCCGATTCCTGACTTTCAAACCCATACATCATGTAAGTGGCGGGATTACCATTCGCCGATTCAATACTGACGACTACTTCATCCGTGGCATTAGCCGGTACTTGTAGAGTATGACTGCCTCGACTTAAGGTTTCAGTCCCCAAAAGTTGACCCGTAGGAGTCAGATACTTAACTGAAACTTCTCCATCCATCACCGTAAACTCAGTTCCTTCCAAGTAATGGCTTTCCACCTGGAAAATATCCCTGGGGTCAATGGCACTCACTTGATCGATAATATCTACGGTTGGAGAAGGCAAAAGTCGAGTCGCTTGTCCAATACTATTACCTCCCGTATCCACTTCCGTCTGTGGAATTCCCGGTAGCGTCGCGGCTGGGTGAGTGGGATCTCCAGGCAGTTCTTTCTCTGGATTCTCCTCAACAATAAAGTTATCCGTAATTGTCCGACGACCCGGTTTCACTGTATACCGTTCCGGTTCCGTCGCCCCAGCAATTTGAATAGCTGCGGCAATATTCAGCAATCCAGAACCCGTTTGAGCATCCCAGTTTTCTTCACTCAAATCGGTGGCAGTGCGCTTGATAATATCAATGACTTGAGTATAGTTAAGTTCGGGATTAGCCGCCCAAACTTGAGACACTGCTCCCGTCACTTGAGCCACAGCTTGACTAGGACTAGCCGTTTCTTCACTCCCCGCATCAGCCAAAATATCTAAGGCCAAACTCACCGGAGAATCATCAGCCCTATCATAAGCTTTAGAAAGGGCAATGGCTTCGCTCGCTTTCTTCGCCCTTCCCACCGTCATCACATTATCAAATTCATCCGAGAGTTTTCCAAGAGCAGAAATTTCCTCTGCATTATCTCCAGCCGTTACCAACACTAAGATGTTATTCTTTTGAGCATAAGTCAGCGCCGCACGTTCTTCTGGCGTAATGTCATAGCGCGGTATGACTTCCCCTTGACTATTGACTTCAGTTAAATTCAGATTCAGAGCAACAACGGCATTCGGTTGTTGAGATTCCCGTGCAGCATCAACAAACTCAACTAACTCTTGTACCCAATTTTCAGAAGCACTATCTTCAATGGTGATTACTTCAGGTTGGGCATTACTATTGATTTCAGTAATGATTTCTTCAGTAGACAAACTGGACTCATCACCTGCCTCAACTTCACCCGCAGACTCTTCAATTACACCCACCAAAGGTTGCTCAGTTTCCGCAAACTCGAATACCGTTGGTTCTTCTTCACCAGACACCCACTGCTCAGTTACCGCTTCCAACCGGTTTACTAACCGAGTCGTTACCGCTTCCTGAACATCAGAAAAGTCTTCAGAGTTCTCGGTTAAGGTTTCCGTTAACGTAGTAATAGTTTGTTGGAGTTGAGAAACTTCAGGCTCTTCACTCTTAATTTCCTCCAGTGTTTCACTGAGGGTTGCCAACCGCACCACCAGTTCTTCCTTCACTGTCGGTTCCAGTTCCACCGGTTCCGTATCCGTATTCTCTCCCTCACTCGTTTCAACACTTTCTTGTTCTTCTACCGCATTTTCCTCTAGAACCTCAGAACTTCCCTCGTTTTCAGTCTCTGTACTCTCCGAAACAACCGCTTCCTCTTCCTCAACCGGCTGATTTTCTTCTGTATCACTCACCTCAGTAGATGCTTCTTCCTCAGCAACCGGATTATTTTCTGCTACGGTAACAGGTGATTCTTCCTCACCTGAGTTATTCTCAACAGCAGGTTCCACACTGTTTTCCCCTTCAGAAGTTTCAGCCTCATCAACCGTTACTCCTTCATCAACTGAGTTATCCTCAACAACAGTAAAGTCACTCTCCTGTTGCTCAACCACAGGTTCTACGCTATTCTCAGTTTCAGAAGCTTCACCCTTATCAACTGTGACCTCTTGGTCAAGGGGTTTCTCCTCAGTTGCGTCACTCTCCTGTTGCTCAACCACAGGTTCTACGCTATTCTCAGCTTCAGATGTTTCACCATCATCAGCAGTTATCGCTTCTTCAACTAAATTCTCCTCTACAACAATCTCGTCCGCTTCCGGTTCTGTGGTATTGTCCAAGAACTCCAGGAGAGTTTCCACATCCTCGACTAAATCTCCCGCGACTTCATCTACCGCATCAGGAGTTACGTAGGGTTTAACATATTCGATAATCCCTTTGCCTAACTCAGTCTCGCGCCAATCTTCTCCTTCTGCAAGCACTTCATCCATCAGCGCTGCTTTTCCTTTGGCTCCCCGAATCTGGAAGATAATATCGTTATAGTCAGAGTCGGTTTTACCATCAATGCGGATATCTTCCATCACGAATGTGGAACCATCTCCAGTAACATCGGCAATTTGTCCCACATGGAAGCCTTCATGGGGATTAGCCGTTACCATGGAGAATAAGGGACGACCGGAACCACCAATTCCTGGATTATCAAAGACTTTCGCTACCGTCTTATTGGGAACCAACATAACGCCGAAAGTATCTCCAGAGCGCATATTAAAGCTTTTTACGCCCAAATATTCCCCAGCATTTTGGTCGCGCTCTCCCAAGTTGCCACTAAATCTCGCCCCTTCATCGGCATCGGAAATCACCACATGACCTTGTTCCGAGTCACTCAAAGCGCGACTAGAAGCTTCCTGAATGAAGTCTTCAGAACCCGGTTCAAATTCATCCATTCCGTCTAGGGAAAAGATTGCCAGTTCTCCCTTATACCCACCTCCATCAAAGATATAGTCAATCTCTACTTGTCCCGTTTCACCGACAGTGAAGATACCGGAGTCAAAGGTAAAATTAGGCTGGGCAATCTCTAAAACTGGGGCAATCTCATCACTGTCTGCATCCGTCTCTTCTACCGTGTCTTCCGAGTTCTCTTCTACACCCGCAGTACCATCTATCTCTGGGTTTTCAACTTCTTCGGGTTCGCTGGAGTTGGCGGAAAAAGCGGAAATCAGTTGCTGCTCGCCATCGGGTTCAATGGTTCCATCACTGTCTAAACTGAGACGCTCTGCACTGTCTTCAGCACCTTTGGGTTCGGGGAGCGAGTCAAAAAAGGGCAGTTCTTCTTCAATTTCTCGGTCAGTTTCGGGGTCTATTGCTGCTTCTAGACTGTTGCTTTCTTCTGTATCATCGGTTTCCTCGACCTCACTAACTTCTTCCAAGTCAGTATCGGGAATGTCTTCTACTTCCGAGGGTTCGGCGCTCTCAAAGTCTAGGTCTTCTCCCCCCAAATCTACCTCTATATTTGTATTACTCGCTTCGCTACCGCCATCGAGATCTATCGGCAATCCTGAAGGGGTAAGGATGGGTTCAAGGATGAAGGTCTGACCTTCCTCGAACTGGGGTTTAGCCGTTTTAGGAGAGTTTTGACCGAAGAAATTTTTGAAGATGCTCATGATGGTATCGATTCACCGGAATCGAGAAAAAAACAGTGCAGAGTGGATTAGACTTACCCCTTTATAGGGTTCTCATTTTTTTCCGCCCATTTTTATGCAAGACGCAACAAATGTTTACATCATTGCTGGAATGATGATGTTGAGACCTCGAAAAACGCCTTCCTAGTCTGGTGTTGATTCAATTAATGCTCTGTTAGTTATTAATCTACGCCTAAATCAAATCCAAATCAATCGTCACATTTACCTGTTTTTTCTGCTGGAGAGAAAAATCAGTAAGGACACTCAATCTGTCGTGAATGAGACAGGCTTTATGAAGATTTTGTGAAATGATATAGGAGTAGATCGTTGGAGCGCAGAGTGATTACTTATACTATACTGGAACAAATTTAAGTATGGGTGGCCTTTTGATGAAGGGCAAGGGCAAAAAGCGAGTATCGTATAATTGTCCATCCTTGTTACAATGGCGAGTTGAAACCCCTTAATCTAAACCGTTATGCCGAGAACCCAGCGCAACGATAACTTTATTGATAAAAGCTTTACGGTGATGGCAGATATTATTTTGAAGATTCTGCCCACGAGCAATAAATCCAAAACTGCCTTTGCCTATTATCGCGATGGGATGTCAGCTCAGGCTGATGGTGAGTATGCGGAGGCTTTGGATAATTATTATGAGGCGTTGAAGCTAGAGGAAGATGCAAACGATCGCAGCTACATCCTCTACAATGTAGGCTTGATCCATGCCAGTAACGGGGAGCATGACCAGGCAATCGACTATTATGAGCAGGCTTTAGACTTGAATCATAATATGCCCCAAGCCTTGAATAATATCGCCGTCATTTATCACTATAAAGGCGAACAGATCAAAGCCGAGGGAGATAATGAGAAAGCCGAAGCATTATTTGATATTGCCGCAGATTATTGGAACCGGGCGATCAAGATGGCTCCCAATAATTATATCGAAGCCCAAAATTGGTTGAAAAATACCGGGCGATCGCAAGGCGAAGTCTTTTTCTAAGTCTATTTTTTTCTGTCATCTTTCACAACCCTTATGCTCGACCAAGAACAAGTTCATAAAGTTGCCCATCTTGCCCGTTTAGCCCTGACTTCGGAAGAGGAAGCCCAGTTTAGTGGTGAACTGAGCCAGATTCTCGACTATGTGGAACAGCTCAATGAGTTGGACACCGAAGGTGTTCCCCCCACCACGCGGGCGATCGAATTAAACAATATCACCCGCGAAGATTTACTAACTCCGGATGAGTTTCGGGAAGCCCTTTTAGACAACGCCCCCGATCGCGATGGCGACTTCTTTAAGGTTCCTCAAATCCTCAGCGAGTAAACTGCTGCTCTCATCCCCCAAGCCCCTTCTCCCCTGAAAAATGGCAAGGTTGGGGATGGGGGGATAGGGGGGGGTTAATCAGAGGATTGAAAGTTGACTGTTAAGGGAAAAACGGTTTACCCATTACCAATTACCGATTACCCATTACCAGCGCGAAGCGCTATTTAATCATGGTAAAAAACTTATGGAATCAGAGCGAAGCCGCTCAATATACAACAGATTTAGAACAAAGAGTTTATACCTCGCGCTTATTAGGAAAAGCCCCTTCCCTCGTCCTCCATGGAGGCGGTAATACCTCCGTAAAAGTCAAAGAAACGAACCTCTTTGGAGAAAAAGAAGACATTCTTTACGTCAAAGGGAGCGGATGGGATCTGGCCACCATTGAAGCCGAAGGGTTTGCCCCGGTACGGATTCCCCACTTGCTGAAATTGGCACAACTAGAACAGTTGTCCGACCCGCAAATGGTCAATGAACTCAAAACCCAGATGACCCGTGCCAGCGCTCCTTCTCCGTCTGTAGAGACCATTTTGCACGCTATCTTGCCCTACAAATATGTCGATCATACCCATGCAGATGCCATTATTGCAGTTACAAATACAGCCCATGGAAGAGAACGGGTAGAAGAGATTTATGGCGATCGCCTGATTATTATACCCTATGTCATGCCCGGATTTGATCTTGCACGAGTCTGTGCCAGGCAATTTGCTCTAGAAGCAGGAGAGCAGACCCTCGGCATGGTACTCATGAATCATGGTATCTTTTCCTTCGGAGCCACAGCTCAAGAATCCTATGAACGCATGATTGAGCTAGTCAGTCAAGCAGAAAGTTATCTACAAAAACAAGGGGCGATTACTTCTATTCCTGAACAGCCTGTACCAGAACCTGCGCCCCTCAGTCATACCCTCGCCCAACTGCGCCATACCCTTTCCAAAACCACCCAATTTCCCGTCATTCTTAGCACCCACCGCAACCCCAAAACCCTCAACTTTGCCCAACGAGATGATATTCAACACATCTCCCAACAAGGCCCTGCAACCCCAGATCACGTCATTCGCACCAAACGCCTACCCCTAGTCGGGCGAGATATTCAAAGCTATGTAGAAACCTATCAAGCTTATTTCCGCGCCCACGCCACCCCAGATTTAACCATTCTCGACCCCATCCCCAGAGTCATTCTTGACCCAGAACTGGGTATGTGTACTGTGGGCAAAACTGTGAAACAAGCCCATATCGTTGCTGACATTTACGACCATACCATCGACATTATCAGTACTAGCACCCAGCTCGGCGGCTATCAGGCACTCTCTGCCAAAGACATCTTTGCCGTCGAATACTGGGACTTAGAACAAGCCAAACTCCGCAAAGGCGGTAAACCGCCCCTGTTCACGGGTGAAATTGCCCTCGTCACTGGCGCAGCATCCGGCATTGGCAAAGCCTGCGTAGACTCCCTGCTCAAGCGAGGAGCAGCCGTTATCGGTTTAGATATCGATACCAAAATTGAATCCCTCTATAACCGCACCGACTTCCATGGCATCACCTGCGATGTCACCGACGAAACCGCCCTCACTGCTGCTCTAGAACAAGCCGTACAGCAGTTTGGCGGCTTAGACATGCTCATCCTCAACGCTGGCATTTTTCCCGGAGGATGCCCCATTGCTGACCTCATGAGTGCTGAATGGCGCAAGGTGATATCGGTCAATTTAGATGCTAACCTTGCCCTCTTACGCCATGCCTATCCCTTGCTCAAACTTGCGCCCCAAGGCGGTCGAGTCGTCGTTATCGGCTCTAAAAATGTCCCTGCCCCCGGCCCCGGAGCCGCTGCCTATTCTGCTTCTAAAGCGGCTTTAAATCAACTCATGCGTGTTGCCGCATTAGAGTGGGGCAAAGACAAAATCCGCCTCAACACCCTCCATCCCAATGCTGTATTCGATACCGGTTTATGGACAGAAGATGTCCTCAATGCTCGTGCCGCCCATTATGGTTTAACGGTGGAAGAATATAAAACCAATAATGTTTTAAAAGTTGAAGTCGATAGCCATTCCGTTGCTGAACTGGCCGCCGAAATGTGCGGCCCCTTATTTGCGAAAACCACGGCTGCTCAAGTTCCTGTTGATGGAGGCAATGACCGAGTGATTTAATGCCAAGACTGATTTCAGGTATGTTGAAGGGCAATGGATCATTACCCCAAAACGGCTTTAAATCAGTTAATTCTCACGCCGTTCATTATGGTTGAACGGTGGAAGAATATAAGACCAATGATGTTTTAAAAGTTGAAGTCGATGTTAAGGACAGAACATAATCGGCTGGAAATTGCCTATCAGGGTAATACTAGTCGGGCAATTGGCAATTTGAAGCAGCAGTTGGTTGACACAGATCAAAAGAGCAGTTAAAGATCGAGATTTGACCTGTGTTTAAAGAAGGCGATCGCCAATCTTCAACCCCCCCATGACAAACAGTCTGCATCAAAAACCCGGAGATGGATGGTCTCTAGATGAACGAAACCCCCAAGTCATTGAATCCTGGATGTCAGTTTGGGGCTGGTTTTATCAGTACTATTTTCGCGTACAAACCGAGGGTTGGCATCATATTCCCAAGGATGAACAAGTCCTGATCGTTGGCTCCCATAACGGCGGCTTAGTCTCTCCAGATATGGTCATGATGATTTATGATTGGTTTCGCCATTTTGGAACACAGCGCCTGGTTTACGGCCTAATGCACCGCCATATTTGGGAACTCAATCCTGGTTTGGCAAAAGAAGCGGTGGCTGTTGGAGCAGTTCGAGCTAACCCGAAAATGGCGATCGCCGCCTTCCAAAAAGGGGCCAGTGTCCTCGTCTATCCCGGAGGAGCGCAAGACGTTTTTCGTCCCCATTCTCAACGGAATCAAATCCAGTTCGCCGGCCGTAAAGGATTCATTAAACTGGCGCTGCGCCAAAACATCCCCATCATCCCCGCCATTTCCTATGGGGCCCATGATACCCTCATGGTTCTAGGCGATATTTATCCCCTGATGAAACAACTCCATGAATGGGGAATGCCTTGGGTTTATGACATCGATCCTGAAGTCTTCCCCATTTATCTTGGACTTCCCTGGGGAATTGCCTTTGGCCCCTTACCCCATATTCCCCTACCCATTCAGATTCATACTCGCATTTGTCCACCCATCCGCTTCCCAACCTACGGACGCAAAGCAGCCAGCGATTTTAATTATATCGAGTCCTGCTATCAGCAAGTTCTTCGTACCATGCAAACCGAACTCGATCAACTCATCACCCACATCACCCCTTAACCCAACCACAACCCAAAATTGTCCCTATTGTTAACCCCATCATCAGCTTTTTGAGCAATTTTTCCTTCCTTAAATCAGTCAATCATAAACTTTTCATAAAAAATACATAATAATAAGCCAATTTCTAATGATAAGATTGCGAATGAGTGCGCTTCGAGGGTTTGTCGTGATCCGTTCTGCGACTTTGGCGATTCAGCCAACGCTACCATCTGTAAATGAAAATAACCGCCTTCGGTTATTTGCTGGCTCTGCTAACTTATTCTTGGCTCAAGAAGTCGCCCGCTATCTAGGGGTAGATTTAGGGCCAATGGTTCGTAAACGGTTCGCTGATGGCGAACTTTATGTTCAAATTCAAGAGTCGATTCGCGGTTGCGATGTTTATTTGATTCAACCGTCAAGCTCTCCGGTCAACGACCATTTAATGGAACTGTTGATCATGATAGATGCTTGTCGTCGAGCATCTGCCCGCCAAATTACAGCAGTTATCCCCTACTATGGTTACGCTAGGGCTGACCGTAAAACGGCTGGTCGTGAATCGATTACCGCTAAATTAGTGGCTAACTTGATTACCGAAGCTGGAGCCAGTCGTGTCTTAGCCATGGATTTGCATTCTGCTCAAATTCAAGGCTATTTTGATATTCCCTGTGACCATGTTTATGGTTCTCCCGTTTTAATTGATTATCTTTTAAGTAAGCAATTACCCGATCTGGTCGTAGTTTCTCCTGATGTCGGTGGAGTGGCGAGAGCAAGAGCATTTGCCAAAAAACTCAATGATGCGCCTTTGGCCATTATTGATAAGCGCCGTCAAGCTCACAATGTGGCTGAAGTGCTCAATCTCATTGGAGACGTGGAAGGGAAAACCGCCGTATTAGTCGATGACATGGTTGATACCGCTGGAACC
This sequence comes from Roseofilum sp. Guam, assembly GCF_017746735.1. NCBI lineage: Bacteria > Bacillati > Cyanobacteriota > Cyanophyceae > Desertifilales > Desertifilaceae > Roseofilum > Roseofilum sp. Guam. The sequence continues at coordinate 81,445 of NZ_JAGHZN010000015.1, forward strand.
ATTTCTGAAGGGGCGAGAATGCTGCGCGAAAAAGGCGCAAGACAAGTTTATGCTTGTGCTACCCATGCCGTTTTCTCCCATCCAGCCGTTGAGCGTCTTTCTAGTGGCGTATTTGAAGAGGTGATTGTTACCAATACGATTCAATTGCCTGAAGATAAGTACTTCCCTCAACTGCGGGTGTTGTCTGTGGCTAATTTGGTTGGAGAAACCATTTGGCGTATCCATGAAGATAGTTCCGTTAGTAGCATGTTCCGATAAGTTATCGTGCTGGTAATCGGTAATTAGTAAGATTTCGTAGGAGCAAACGGCTGTTTGCTCCTACATTTTTTTGGATAAAATCTGCTCAGTAATACCTTTTCTTGATCATGATGTGCTTAACAAGGAGTCTCATCTCGGTACTCTTACAGCAGTTTCCTCTGCTATGAGGTACATTAATGACGGTTTTTAACGATAGCTAGAATAGCTCAAAGCGCCACCATCCCCCCATCTCCCCATCCCCCCATCACAGCGCAAAGCGCTGTAACTGATTTGATCTGACTACAGATACCCTAAAAATTCTGGGGGAACCACTCGTACTTGTCCAGATTTACAGGCACTAATATTGACCCATAAGGCAGTTTTACTGCGCTTTTTTTCATGGAACGTAAAACGATTTTGCTGATAAAACCTGGGGTCTACAAATTGGGCACGATAGAGTTGGAGAATTTCGTGTCTGGGTTGACTCTGATAAGTAAATAGGCTTTCTATACAGCCTAGATATTCAATTTGGGTTAATTCGGCGTTTAATTCTTCCCGAAATTCCCGTTGAAGTGTTTCGCGGGAGGTTTCGCCCAACTCAACACCACCTCCTAAGGCACGATAGAAGGTGTGGTCTTTATCCTGATCATAGCCTTCAGAGAGGAATAGGCGATCGCCGTCTCTAATCAAACCTAGAGCAATAACCCGAATTTTCGGCTTCTTCTTAGACATGATTGCTGCTACGCTAACACCGCTAATATTGCACAAACGTATCTTGGGTTTCTGGAATCGGCCAATCCGCATTAACGCCACCCATAATCAGAGTTTCAATCGCTACATACTCCTGGCTAAGTTGCTGCAAAGCGTTAATCAGGACATCCAAAGCCAAAGCATCACTGGTTCCCAGATCAAACCAACAGCGTCCCCAATTTCCCTGATATTCTAAGTCTCCCATGTTATGCATTAACGCCATCAAGGAGCGATCGCCTTGTTGATCATCATAGGTCATATAACTGAGATCCAACCCTTCCTCTTGCACTTGCAGATTTTCCGCATTAAATCCACCCAACTTGCCTAAATAATACCAAGCATCAAAGGCTTCTTGCAGATACAGCTTTTCCGCATCACTGGGAACCGTGCTAAATTCCAGCCAGATCCAAACATCAAAAGGATTAAATTCTCGAAATAAAACGTTCATAAATTAATTCAAAGTTAAAAATTGTTAACCGTAGAGGTGGGTTTGGTCCATGACTCATTAACGGGACTTTAATAAAGATCAACACCAAATCAAGCCTAAAATAGCAGGTTATTATAACCTTATTTCATTATTTTTCTTGTTTAAGTCCCGATAAATGCTTATTTTTTGGGAAGGGTTTAAAGTTTATATTCCTTACATAGCATACTTTCTATCCTCTTTTTCACCCCTTGAGTATGGCAGTTTGTCGAAAGGTGGTTACCCATCTTAAGGAAAAATTTTAGATTGGGATGAGGCCAATCGCGATAAAATATGAATAAACGTTCAGATATTCAGGTTATATTTTCACAAAGGCAGGACGCTATGACAGAAGCCCATTCTCACTGCGGTTGTTGCAGCCACGATCACGGTCATCACCACGAAGAAGCCGAGTTTGACCTAAAAAAAGAACTGAAACCGATCTTGATCGCCACCATCCTATTTCTGATTGGCTTGATTTTCAACAAACCTTTACAAAACACCCCTTTTTCTCTGGGGGAATATGTTGTACTGCTTCCCGCCTACCTCATTAGTGGTTGGAGTGTGTTGACGACAGCAGGGCGCAATATTCTCAAGGGACATATCTTTGATGAAAACTTCTTAATGACCATTGCCACCCTAGGCGCAGTTGCCATCCACGAAATCCCCGAAGCCGTTGGCGTAATGCTATTCTTTCAGGTAGGCGAACTCTTGCAGGGATATTCCATTGGCCGTTCCCGCCGTTCCATCAAAGCCTTACTAGAAGTTAGACCCGACAGCGCCAATCTAAAAGTCAACGGTCAAATTCACCCAGTCTCACCAGAATCCGTCAACATTGGGGATATCATTCTGGTGCGTCCTGGCGAAAAAGTACCCCTCGATGGCGAAATTCTCACCGGCACATCCCTAGTTGATACGTCTGCCCTCATTGGCGAATCTATCCCTCGCAGCGTTCGAGAAGGAGACACCGTTCTTGCTGGCATGATTAATCAATCTGGAGTTTTAACTCTTCAGGTAACTAAGCGCTTCAGTGAATCATCGATTGCTAAAATTCTAGAGCTGGTAGAAAACGCCAGTAGCAAAAAAGCAGACACCGAAAAATTCATGACCCGCTTTGCCCGCTACTATACCCCGGTAGTGGTCTTTCTCTCCTTAGCAGTTGCAATTATTCCCCCCTTGCTCATTACTGGTGCAAGTCACGCAGAATGGACATATCGCGCCCTAGTGCTACTGGTCATTTCCTGTCCTTGCGGTTTAGTGATTAGTATTCCCTTGGGCTACTTTGGTGGTGTAGGAGGTGCAGCCAAGCGGGGGATTTTAGTCAAAGGTTCAACCTTTTTAGACGCACTCACCCAAGTGAAAACCGTTGTTTTTGATAAGACCGGAACTTTAACGAAAGGGACATTCAACGTCACCGATGTGATTTCTGACAACGGACTCACCCCCACTCAATTGTTGGAACTGGCCGCAACCGTCGAGTCTCATTCCAATCATCCTGTCGCCCAATCTATCCGTACTGCCTACGGAAAGCCCATTGATGAGACCAGGGTGCAGGACTATGAGGAAATTTCCGGACATGGCATTCGTGCTAAAGTCGGCAATCAGATGGTACTGGCTGGAAACGATCGCCTATTGCATCGAGAAAATATTCCCCATCAGGTTTGTACGGTCGAAGGTACGGTGGCTCATTTAGCTGTCGATGGTCAGTATACTGGACGCATTATCATTGCCGATGAGTTAAAAGAGGATGCAGCTGAAGCCATTCATACTTTACAGGCTCAAGGCATTCAAACCGCTATGCTCACTGGGGACTCCCAATCGGTTGCCGATCGCGCTGCCCAGAAATTAGGACTCAATCAATATAGGGCTGACCTCTTGCCAGAAGATAAAGTCAGCGCCTTAGAAGACTTTTTACATCAAGCCCATCGCACGAAAAGCAAAGTCGTCTTTGTTGGCGATGGTATTAATGATGCCCCTGTGATTGCGAGAGCAGATGTGGGCATAGCCATGGGGGGACTCGGTTCTGATGCTGCTATTGAAACAGCAGATGTGGTTATTATGACGGATGCTCCTTCTAAGGTAGTAGAGGCGATCCAAGTGGCTCATAAAACCCGTCGCATCGTGTGGCAGAATATCATTTTTGCCTTGGCAGTCAAAGGCTTTTTCATTACTCTGGGAGCGATCGGAATGGCGAATCTTTGGGTCGCCGTCTTTGCAGATGTGGGGGTTGCCTTAGTTGCAATTGTTAATGCCAGTAAGTTATCGAGAGAGGAAGTTCTGCCGGGTTTTGTGCTGAATCTGCGGCGAGTTTGGGGTTAAGCTTTGAACTATAGTTGCAGATGTAATTACTACTAAGAATCTATTTTTAACCCCATATCTCCATCCCAGTCTGGAAAACTAGTAAACTGGGATGGAGTCTTATTCTAGTTTTTCCCATGTGTCATTCTGCCGTGCCTTCTACTCCAACCTAACCAACCATGAGTTTAATTGATAACATCACTGCTCAATGGACTACCACTACCCCGATTGGCAATAATAACCACTATCTCAACAACAACTTTTCAGCCGCAGGAAACCCTGTAGCTGGAGCCATTGATGGAGGACCAGTGGAGTATCGAGCCTCCGATGGTGCTGTGATCAATAGTTATAGTAATGGTACAGATGGAGCGAAAAGTGCCCTAGAATTCGGCAGCTATATCTTCTTTACTGGAGACGATACTCAAGGAATTCGGCGTATTGATAATGACTGGTCGAGTAATGTAACCACTTATCAAGCGACAGCAGAGCAAACCGAGTCCATTACTACCGATGGTACATATCTTTATGGGAATGATGATGTTAATCGCGATCGCATCATCAAATGGTCGGTAACCAATAATCCTACTGACTTTAGCCTAACTCAGCAATGGGCGCAAGATGTGGGCACTGGGGGACGGTTTCGCGGCATTAGCTACTTCGATCATAGTGCTGCGGCGGGGGATGAATACATCTACGCCAGCGATGGTGGCGGAGACGGGGGGTTTGCCGAGCGAATTTGGGCGTTTAATGCGGATAGCGGAACGCATACTGCCGTCAACTTTGGTGGGACTGACATTACTGTGCCGGGAACCTCGCCAGGGACGAGTTCTCCAGATCGAGTTTATCAGGCGATCGTCCACGAATATGATGGTCGGAAAACCTTAATCGCCGTCACCCTTGATGCAGTGCATGTTTGGGACATGGATAGTCCAACCACAGTCACCACAGCGACTCCAACAGAAACCTACACCCGAAGTGCAGGTAGCAACCAACTCCTCAGTAATAGTCCTAGTGCATTAAGTGGCGATTTTTATGGTGCAGGAGCAAGAAATGACCAGCTCTTTCTCCTACATGGAACCCAAGTCTCTGCTTATCAACTCGCACAAATTCCTGATATTGCCCTATCTTCGCCTACATTTGCTGCCAGCAACGTCCTCCCAGGCACAACCAACCATCCGCTGTATCAGTTAGACCTAGCCGTTACCACCGCCAACACCCAGCTAACCGGTGCAACCTTCACCACAGGCGGCAGTTATGTTGCCGCCGATATCGTGCCCAATAGCTTTGAACTCTTCTACTCCACGGACACCACCTTCGATGCAGGAGATACGTCCCTGGGAACCCAAGCCGTTGTCACCTCCGGCAATACCCTTGCTTTTACCGGACTCTCCCAAACCATCAACAGTGGCAGCACTGGCACATTATTCCTAGTCGCCGATATCGTCACGGGAGCCACTACTGGTAATACCATCAATATTGCTGCATCCACCCTGAGTGATATCACCTTTACAAGTGGGAATAAAACCGGTACACCTACGGCTGGGGGAATCCAAACGATTACATCCCCTCTCATTATCTCCGAAATCATGTACGACCCCAACAGTACCGAAGATGACTGGGAATGGATAGAGGTTTACAACTCCGGCAGCAGCACGGTCGATTTATCCGGCTATGTCCTCGACGATAATAATAGTCTGGCTCAGGGTTCCGCTAACATCGCCAGTGGTTCCATAGCTGCTGGCACGAGCGCCATCCTTTTCAACGACGATGACCTTGATGCCTCTGACTTTGAAGCTGCCTGGGGAACCGGCATCACCTTCATTGGCGTTACCGGTTGGAGTAACATCGAACTCAACAACACTGGCGAGACAGTCAGTTTATGGGATAGCTTTACCAGCTATAGCAGCGACCATATAGCTCATGCTAATGCCATTGAAACTGTTGACTATAGTAGCGCAGGCTTTCCCGATCCAACGGGAGCGTCCATTTATCTCACTAACCTAACCGCAGATAATACGGTTGGCTCGAATTGGGGAACCAGTACCGTTGGCGGCTCCACTCCCCTCGGTACAGGCTATCTCAGTGCTGATGCTGGCGGAAACAGTGGTAACGATATTGGCTCCCCTGGTGGCACGCTTTCTGCCGTAACCCTCTCCTCCGGCGCTATTTCCGCCGCCAACGTCGCGCAAGGCACAACCAACCATCCCCTCTATCAACTCGACTTAGCCGTTACCACTGCCAACGCACAGTTAACCAGCGCTACTTTCACCACCGCAGGCACTTATGCTGCTGCTGATATTGTTGCTAACAGCTTTGAACTCTTTTACTCCACTGATACCATCTTCGGCAATGCTGACGATGCTTCCCTGGGAACTCAAGCGGTTGTTACCTCTGGCAACACCCTTGCCTTCACCGGACTTTCGCAAACCATTAATAGCGGCAGCACTGGTACACTCTTCCTCGTCGCCGATATCGCCACTGGAGCGACTGCTGGCAATACCATCAACATCGCTGCACCTAACCTGAGCGATATTATCTTCACCTCCGCCAGCAAAACGGGAACCCTCAGCGCTTCCGGAGATCAAGCCTTCGACGCACTTCCCACCATTACTTCCATCACCTCCACCACCACTGACGGTACATTCGGAGTCGGAGGCAATGTTAACGTGACTGTCAACTTCTCGGAAAACGTCACCCTTGCGGGTGGCAACCTTACCTTAAATTTAGATAGTGGCGGAACAGTTACTATTACTCCCTTTAGCAACTCCAACAGTGCATCAGCAACCTACACTGTTGGCACAGGAGAAAACAGCACTGACTTAAACTCAACTGGACTAACCTTAGCGGGTGGCGCAACTCTGCAAGATGCCACGTCTAATACCGTTACCCTCACCATTCCGGGGGGACAGTCTCTGGCGGATAATAAAGCTCTTGTCATCGACACCACTGCACCGGCTGCTCCCTTGACTCCCGATATGACGGCTGCTTCGGATACTGGCAGTTTCAACATCGATAACCTTACCAACGACACAACTCCCACATTCACTGGCACAGCAGAAGCCAATAGTACTATCACCCTCATCAGCAGCGTTGATGGCACAGTGGGAACTACTACAGCAGATGGTTTAGGAAACTGGACTATTACTGCTAGCACGTTAAGTTCAGTAGCTCACAATATCACCGCTACGGCTACGGATACGGCGGGAAATACCAGTAGTGATTCTGGTATTCTTGGTGTTACGGTTGACACGACTGCACCCACGGTGACGGTCGAACAGGCAGTAGGTCAAATCGATCCTACCACGGGTTCGCCCATCAACTACACGGTTACGTTCAGCGAAGCAGTGACTGGTTTTGCCACCAGAGATGCGATATTGAGTGGCACGGCGGGAGCTACGACAGCGACGGTGACGGGTAGCGGCACGACTTACAATGTGGCGGTAAGCGGCATGACGGCTAATGGTACGGTTATAGGCACTTTAGCCACAGGAGTAGCAACGGACACGGCGGGAAATGCCAATGCTGCCAGCACAAGTACAGATAATATTGTCACCTTTATCGCTAATAGTGCGCCGGTTGTGGACTTGAATGGGGGAGCCTCTGGTATAGACTATAGCGCGACCTTTACGAGCGGTGGGGGTCAAGTGGCGATCGTCGATAGTACTAACCTGACAGTGACCGATGATGGTGCTAACCTCACCAATGCTACGGTGAGCATTACTAACCTGCTAGATGGTGCGGATGAAGTCTTGAGTGTCGATACTTCTGGCACGAGCATCAGCTTTAGCTACAATACAGCCACGGGAGTGCTAAATCTCTCCGGTAGCGATACGGTAGCGAATTACCAACAGGTTCTCCGCAGAATAGTATACAACAACACGGCTGCCTCTCCCAATACAACCGCGCGAACCATTGAGTTTGTAGCCAATGACGGCAGCCTGAATAGCACCACAGCGACAACGACTCTTAACATTGCCCTGCCACCCACCGTGCAATTTTCAGCCGCCAGTTACACCAGCGCTGAAAATGTGGGAACCAGCAGTGCGATCGCCCTTACTCGCACAGGCAACACCACAAGTACATCGACAGTACAAGTTAGCCTGACGGGAGGAACAGCAACGGGTGGTGGAACTGACTATACGAGCAGTAGTTTCCCGCTAACTGTGACGTTTAATTCTGGAGAAACCAGCAAGACGGTCGATATTCCGGTTAATGATGATAGCATCGATGAACCGGGTGCAGATGAAACGGTGACGTTTAGTGTGGCGAGTTTAACCAATGCCACCATTGGCAGTCAAAATACAACAACACTGAATATTACTGACAATGACAATACTCCCAACCTATCGATAGCCGACGTAAGCGTAAACGAAAATGCCGGCACAGCCACATTCACTGTTTCCCTTGATACAGCCAGCGCCCAGACTATAACCGTAGATTATGCTAGTAGCGATGGGACGGCAGTAGCCGGAAGTGACTACACCAGTGCTAGTGGTAGTTTAACCTTCGCAGCGGGAGAAACGAGTAAAGATATTACCGTTAGCCTCTCCGATGACAGCTTAGATGAAAGCAATGAAACCTTCAGTGTTGACTTATCCAATGCTAGTAATGCCACTATCAGCGACGCTCAAGGTGTGGGGACGATAACTGATAATGATGGACAACCTAACTTATCCATCAGCGACGTAACCGTAAATGAAAATGCCGGTACAGCAACATTCACCGTTTCCCTTGATGCAGCCAGCGCTCAATCTATTACCGTAGATTACGCCAGTAGCGATGGGACGGCAATAGCCGGAAGTGACTACACCAGCGCTAGTGGTAGCTTAACCTTCGCAGCGGGAGAAACGAGTAAAGCAATTACCGTTAACATCTCCGACGACAGCTTAGACGAAATCAATGAAACGTTTACGGTTAATTTAACGAATGCGAGTAATGCAAGTATCGCTGATGCTCAAGGAAAGGGAACAATAACTGATAATGATGGACAACCGAGTTTATCCATCAATGATGTAACTGTAAATGAAAGTGCCGGAACACTCACTTTTGCCATCTCCCTTGATGCAGCCAGTGCCCAAGATATTACTGTAGACTATGCCAGTGCCGATGGTACAGCCACAGCCGGAAATGATTACACCAGTACCACAGGTAGTTTAACGTTTTCAGCCGGAGAAACCCGTCAAGAAATTACGGTTAATCTGACTGAGGATAGTGCGGATGAAACGGATGAAACATTTACGATTAATTTAACGAATGCGACTAACGCTACTATCAGTGATGCTGAAGGTTTGGGAACCATTATGGATAATGATGTGGCGGTAGTAGCATCTCCATTTCCATCTCCATCCCCGTCTCTAGTAACTCCTCCTTCTTCACCTAATCCTCAAGTTCCGGCTTCTCCACCGTCGAGTTCTCCCGTATCTTTAAGTTGCCCACCCTCTAATCCTCCTGTGGTTTTTCCAGCGCTGAATCTGACAGAAATTACACGGGAAGGAACTGTTTTTGCTGATATTTTGTTTGGCAATAATCAGAATGAAACATTTTTAGGGAGGGCGGATAATGATTGGGTTATTGCTCTGCAAGGCAATGATAACATTAACGGTGAAAATGGGGATGATTGGTTAATTGCTAATCAAGGAACAGATGTGATTGATGGGGGGTTGGGGAATGATTGGATTCATGGTGGACAGGGAAATGATGGGGTGCGCGGGGGGGAAGGAAATGATGTAATATTTGGAGAGAGGGGGAATGATATTGTAGAAGGTAATGATGGCAACGATTTTCTGTCTGGGAATACGGGAAATGACTTTCTCGATGGTGGTTTAGGGGATGATGTTGTCCATGCTGGACAGGATAATGATCGCCTGGCTGGGGGTGAAGGCAATGATACCTTGTTCGGTGATTTGGGCGATGATTGCATTCATGGTAATTTAGGAAACGATTGGCTGCTCGGAAATCAAGGAGATGATGATTTACGAGGACAGGGGGGACATGATAGCCTTTGGGGAGGTGAAGGCAATGATATCTTGTTGGGAGGAGTTGGGGATGATGTATTATTTGGGGATAGAGGCAACGATCTCTTTGTGCTGGCAATAGGAGAAGGAAGGGATCGCATCATAGACTTTTCCGCTGGCGATCGCCTCGGATTATCGACAGGCTTAACTTATACTCAGCTCACCCTAGCCCAAAATGGCGACAATACAATTATTTCTAGCAATAACCAGGTTTTAGCCATCCTAGAAAATGTAATGGTTAACACTCTAAACGAGAACCGCTTTTTCAATGTTGTTTAGGGGTAGAGCGACTTTCTTTCCTAGGGTTACCCTGTACTCTACAACAGTGCTGTATTCCCTATTCCCTAGCGCAAAGCGCATATTAGTCTTGTTGGGTGGTAAACTGACGAGCGCCAACTAGGGAAAGAGCGATCGCCATAACCAGCAGTGCTGGAATAGAATACCAGGGAAACTGACCGATATCATAGGCAGCCGATCGCAAGCCTAACGTAGTATAGGTTAGAGGCAGTAAATAAACAATTCCTTTCAGAACCGTGGGCAGGGTAGATGGATCGAAAAATGTCCCCCCTAAAAACGACATGGGGATAATCAGAAAATTATTATAAAGCCCCACTGTTTCTAACGATTTCACCTGTAACCCGACTAATACCCCTAAGCCAGCAAAAACGGCACAATTAAGGATGATCAAGACTAAAAATAACGGATTTAGAAAACTCCAAAACTTGCCCGTAAATAGAACCGCGACTAAAATCACAGAACCTGAAGTCATTAACCCGCGCACTACTCCCGCCAACATTTTACCCAAATATAACGCCAACGGATGAACGGGCATTAACAACATTTCCTCAAAGTTTTTCGTATAGAGACGTTCCCCACAAATAGAAAATACCGTTCCGGCAAAACTAATGGTCATTGAAGAAAGGGCGACCATCCCCGGTAAAATAAACTCTAGATAGCTATTCCCTATGGGGGGAGTCATCGCTCGGTCGAGGGTAGAACCAAGTCCCAGACCAAAAGCAAGAATATAGATTAAGGGAGAGACTAAGCCAGATGCCGCCACGGGTGCCAGTCTAACCCGCAAATCTAGCCATTCTCCCCATAAAATAGTCATGCTATCAGCCCAGAGGGTGGGAAGTTCGGAGAGTGAGGGATAACGACGCAATAGGGGATTAAGCAAAGCCACGGCTAGTTATGCGGTAAGGGGAAAAAGTTTACAATTCTTAATATATCAAAGAATCCCTCAAACTCTAAGAGGATTTCAGGCTAGGAAACCATTCCCATATCAATAGGGATAAGACTATTGGCCTCTAAACTATTGGGCGGCACATTACCGATGATACCGAGAATCGGGCCAGAGGCACTCAGACGAATGACTGTATTGCCAGCAATATCGTCTAAGATGAGATTCTGGGGATTAGTTCCTGGGGTTAAGGCGATGCGATCGATCCCCACTTGAAAATCGGTAATGAAATCAGCTTGTAGAATATCATTGACGGCGGCACTGGTGCGTAGCATAAAGACATCTGCTCCGAGTCCTCCCGTGAGGATATCTGCCCCTAGATCGCCGCTTAGGGTATCGTTGCCATTATCGCCGCTTAAAGTATCATTTCCTTGCCCCCCATAGAGCCAATCGTTCCCTTGTCCCCCATGGATAAGGTCATTACTGGCATTGCCCAGAAGGGTGTCGTTGTCGGGATTACCATAGATTTCATCATTGCCAAATCCACCGAAGAGGAGATCGTTGCCTTGTAGACCGAAAATGCGATCGCCAATGGGTTTGCCCTCAATTACATCATTCCCTGGAGTACCTGGGGGAATAGGAGTCAGAAGACTATTCAACCCATTAATCAGGGCATTTAAAGTCGGATTAGTGGCGCTCGCTCCCATCAAAGTATTGAGGAGTTGATTGGGGTCAATTGAGGATAAATCAGTTAAGTAAATACGATTATCTGTAGGGTTGCTATCGATATCTTGGATATCAATCAGAACGGTTCCACTCAGGTTAGAGGCAGCATTTTGAGGAACGAATTGTACTGAACCCAAGGGAGAGGTCAGACTAACATTGAGAACTCCCCCATTGACTTGTAGGGTTAGTTCATTGGGTGGTGAAGTATCGACATAAAATCCGCGATCGCCTTCCCATCCGAAATTAGCCTGTAATTGTGCATCGAAGACTAAGGAAGCAGAGTTATTCACATTAATACCCAAGTTGGGTAAACCGAGACTGTTGGCAATTTCAGGAGTCAGGGTTAAAGGAGGAATCGGAGGTTTAAGTTGGGCTTGAAAGGCAATATTATTATTTTGCGCTGAGGTGATGCTTACATCTTGGCTATTGACCGTATTATCACCGTTGATATCCTGTAACCAACCTAGACCATTGGGCCCCAAAGCTTGCCCTAATCCTTGTTGTACGAACAGTGGATTCGTGCTGCTTTGAACTAAGGGCAGTAATCCGATTAATTGATTAATTTGAGTTTGAAGGGTTTGGAGATTGAGATTAGAATTGGGAGAGACTAAGTTTAAATACTCTTGAGCGAGGGTGAAGACTGGCTCAAGACTTTGGGCAATGTTCGAGGGGTTAATTGGATTGTTCATGAGTCAAAGAGTTTCGCCCTAGGAATGGATAATTTGTCAACTATTTTTCCTTAAAATTCTAGCATGTAGAGGCAGAAAATTTGCTGCTTTTACTTGAGATTATTTTTTCTTCAGGCAATATTTTTCTTGGCTAGATTTGAGCTGTTCTAAGTTACGCTGATGTTTAATCCATCTTCGGGCCAATTTCCAAGCACTAAAAGAACACAAAAAACTCCCGACTAAAGCAATCAGAAAGGGAAGGGGAAATTGAAGGTCTAATTGTTTGGGATTCGGGAAATCCCAGGGTTCGGTCATTAAACCAGAGGTTGAAGCAACGATCGCCCCCGCAGCGATACCGAAACCAATCGCCTGGATATGGTCTTGCAAAGCTTGGTTTTGCTCCTGTAGCTTGCGATCGCTCTCTGCTTGTTCGATCTCGACTAAACCGCGAATGGTCGCGATCGCCTTATCCACCAAATAAGACCCTTGATCGAAATATCCCAGATCGCCTTTAATTTGATCTTCTAAGGTTTTGGCAATCTTGGTATTGAAAATCGATAAAATACTCAAATCTTCATCAGGAAGTATCCTTTGAATCCCATCAATTTTTTCCGCATAATTATCTCGATTGATTTGGATAGTCAGATGCCAATTGGTCAGGCGGTCATATTGGTCAGTATAATCTAAATTGAGCTTGGGCAACGTTCGTAAATCTTTTTTTAGCTCTTCCAAATAAGTCTTTAAAACAGTTTGGTTTTGATCGGGAAGTTTTTCTGAAAGACTCGAAAAAACATCTTTGATTTCACAATACTCTTTTTTAACTTTAGTGAACGTTAAGCGACTTTGCTGATAAGCTGTCGTCACCTTGTTGCGATAAAAACACAGATCGACAATCTCTTGGTAAAAATCACCCAAATTTTGATCGGCAGCATCATCTAAAAACAGCCACACCAGATAATGCTCGATTTTTCCATCCTGATTCGGATATTTAGGAGAGCCGAATTCATAAATTGGACTCCCAAAAAGATGTCCCGACTGATAGAGATGGGGAGGGTTTTGGTCATTGAGAAAGTTTTTCAGGATGCTTTCCGCGATGCTCTGCCATTGGGTATGTTTATCTTTTTGTTCTTCGAGTAACCAAGCAGTAAGAAGAATGGTTTGCCCTAGGTTACTATTAATTTTTTGGGGACAGAAGCATTGATGCGGATTAAACTCTTGAAATATCTCGACTGGAACTGGTTGAGTGGGTTGATGGTCTGCATCTTTTTCCGGGATGCGGAGGTTTAAGGCGAGAGCATAGCTATCATAGATGAGCAGAGGACAAGCACAACCTGTAATTTTAGTTTGGTTGGCCAAAATTCCCTCTAATGGGAGGAGAATATTATCCTGGTTTGGATCGTTCCATAAGTTGATTCTCCGTTCTTCTTCTACAGTAGCGATCGGGAAAAAAGAATAGGAGAGTTTAAACTCATCAACCAAAAATCGATTATAATAATTCCAGAGATGTGCCGATCTGTCACTATCCTCAACTGTCTTACAGAGTTGAAAAGCAAACAAGTGGACATTGGGAGCGTAAACTGAAAGCCTCATAACGCTGGATTAATCCTGGGGATTCGATCGATCTTTTGGAGGAGGGTTAGAGGCTGGTTTATCTGCTTCGCGCTGGGTTTTTAGTTCATAAAGATTTTGGCGAATACCTGCTTCTGTTACTTCGGGAAGACGGCGACTGCTACTGAGTTCTCGGTTGCTGTTGGCAAACTGAATCAGGGTATCTCTCTCTTGAGTATGGCTTCTCATCCATCCTTTTAAGGCACTGGTGAGGTCTTCTTCTGATGCTTGGTCTAGATTGGCTAGAATTGGGTCTAGGGCTTGTAAGGCATCATCGCTAAAGTTTTGGGGTTGTGCCTTTAAACAAGCTGGAAAAATAGCCAGGAGTTCATATAGCTTCATGATTGTTCAATGGCTCCTCTAGAGGGTCGAGAAAATATTAATCGTAGTCAGAATGATTTATTGTCCAATGGCACAGAATGCTGCCCAATGGTAAGGAGACTCAAACAAGCGTTCTTGTTCATTATGCATATCAAAATCGATGGTGGCTTCAATTTGTTTCTGAATTGTCTTAGGAAAGGTTGCTATCCAGTTTACCAGATCGGTAACCGTCGCATCTCGCAACCAGATTTGGGCTTCTCGGAGGGCGAGGGGCACGGTTTCGCCATTTTTGACATTTTGGTAAAAGCGAATCATCAGCAAAGCAGTGGATAAATCGTTCACCGCCCACAGGGAACTAACCACATTGGGGGAACCCGCCAGGATAAAACCACTGGGTAAACCGATATATTCATCACTGGTAGAGGTGAAGTCAGTGATGCCAGTTTCGCAGGCGGAAAGGGTGACCAGACGGCATTTTGTCAAGTCGAGGCGCAAGATATCCTCCAAAGTCAGGCATTTGTCCAAGTCTAGGAAATTGCCATTTTCCAGAGGCAGGTAACGGGTTTCGTCATCCTGCGGTGGCGGTGGCTGCAAGATGCTCTTGGCAAGCAAGAGGGCAGATTGGAGGGGATTATTAAAGTTGAAGTAGCCGTGACAGGAGAAATGGGTGCAATGAGCGGTGTTGAGGTTGACGGCAGTCTTTTCCGCTTCCTCGTGTTTGAGGATGTGGTGGGGGTTGAAGTAATTTTGAATCGCTTCGACTTCGATATCGGTAAAGTCGAGGTCATTGGTGGGGTTTTGGATGGCAAAAAGTTGGTCAAAGTCCGGGCGTTGGTTGATGCGTTTTTGGGCTTGTTGCAGGACTTGGCAGTTAGGCGAATAATTCACTCCCTTAGAGAAGAGTTCCTGTAGGGTTTGACGCTGATTCTTTCCTGTGGCAATCGGTAAAGCATGGAGAGGGAACAGGTGCAGGAAGCGGTGAGGGATGAGGATGAGTTGTTTGCAGTTGGGGAATTTTTTCCGCAGGTTTTGCAGGATTTCATCCAGATGCAGGATTTGAGCGAGTTGTTCTAGGCGTTGGGGGAGTTGATTTTGCCATTGGGTTTTGTTGTTGCGGTAGTCGTTGATGTAACCAACTGCCCAGTCAATGAGCTTTTGTCGATCTTCCTCGGAAGATGTCCACAAATTGAGACTGTTGTTAGTGAGGGTAAAGGTGAGGAATTTGTCATCCAGGACATACCATTCTAAGATGACGGTTTCATCGTCAAGGAGAGATTGAATATCCGAGAATTTCAACGGTTTATAGGGATATTTAGCTTGGAATTCTTCCCGCAGTTGGGTGATGTGGGTATAGTCCGGGTTGGAGTCTTGTTTGAGGCGGCGGTCTTCTTCAGAAATCACTTGACGTAATTGTTGCAGGCGTTGGCGGACTTCGGAAGGAATTTCTCCCCCTGGGTATGCGTCACGGGTAGCGATGAGTTCGGTTAGGTTGCGGGCTTTACTGCGGTCTACATATTCGAGGGCGGTGGTGAAGTTGCCCAGTTCTAGACAGACTTCTACAATGACTTGGTGGAGTTTATTTAGGATATCTATACTGTTAAAAACCTCAGCCTGAGCATTTGTATCTACCTGTAAAAACTCAACTGTATCAGCTATAATGAGAGTCTCTTGCAATTTATCCCGATCGGTTTTAGGTGTGCTTTGACGACGATTTACTTGTTCTAGAAAATTATTTGTACTCTCTTCCCAAGATTTAGGAAAGCTTTGTTTTAGATTGCTTCGATTGAGAACTTCTTTAAATACGGATAAAGCAAGTTCTAGATAACCATATTGCTTATATGCCAATCCGAGATTAAATAATGCTTTTGTAGATTTTGTATCTAATTTCAGAAGGCTATACACATGAAGTGAAGAATTAAAGCAATGTATAGCACGTTCTGTATAGCTTTTTTCTGTCTTTGAGATCAACGATCTATCCGTATAAGCATATCCAATCTTCATTTGGTTATTTGCCCAAGCTAGAGATGCACTTAATTCTGTGTAAATTTGACTAGAATCTTCAAAGCATTTATGCGCTTGTTCTACCATCCCTGCTTTTAAGTAAGCCAATCCCAAGTTGGTATATGTTTGAGCTGCTTGATGAGGAAAGGCTTTTGCATTATAAACACTTAAAGCTTCCTTAAAGTAATTAATTGATTGAAGTAGATCTGGATTTATCATTGGAATGTTTCAAAGCTTTTTCCAAGTAAAGAGTACCTAAATTATTTTGAGTCCTTGCCCAATCTTCAGGAAAAGACTCACGGGATAAAACTTCTAGAGCAGCTTGATAATAGTTTATAGCTTGTTGAATATTTTCACTTCTATCTCCTCGAATGCGATCGCTGTAAGCTGCCCCTAAATTACTGTGAGTCCTTGCCCAGTCTTGGGAAAAGGCTTCACGGGTCAGAATTTGTAATGCTCCTTGATAACAGGATATCGCTTGCTCAATATTCTCGGCCCGTTCTCCCCGAAGGCGATTTTTGTAGGCGTTTCCTAGATTATTTTGCGTATTAGCCCATTGTTGGGGAAAAGCTTGGGGGGTATAAACTTGCAGCGCTCTTTCGTAAGCTGAGATCGCCTTTTCTAAGTTTTCCGCTCGATCTCCCTGAATACGGTTACTGTAGGTAGTGGCTAGATTATTTTGGGTCATGGCCCAGTCTTGAGGAAAGGCCTCACGGGTTCTCACTTGCAAAGCAGCTTGGTAACAAGCGATCGCCTGCTCCAAATTCTCTGCTCGCTCTCCCCGAATGCGGTTAATGTAGGCAGTGGCAAGATTATTTTGGGTCATGGCCCAGTCTTTGGGAAAGGCTTCACGAGTATAAACTTGCAAAGCAGCTTGGTAACAAGCGATCGCCCACTCCAGATTCTCTGCCCGCTCTCCTAGGATACGATATAAGTATGCATTGCCCAGATTGTTTTGCAGAGTTGCCCACATAGGTGGGTTAGTCTCTTGGGTAAAAACTGTAGAGACAATTTGATAACAGATAACTCCTATCTCCAGATTATTTGCATGACTGCCTAATGGAAATTTTTGAATTAAAGTCCCCAAATCTCCAATAGTTGCAGCTACGCTCTTCTTTATCTCTGGTTCCACTTTCTCAAGAGTCTGATTCATCCAAGCTTGCAGTATTTGAGCTAAGGTTAAATTCAATTTATCTAAGTTCTGTTCTAATAGCGGATAAACTACGCTTGGATCTCCCTTACTATCTAAAGTTGCTTGCAACACTTGCTCCAAAAATTGCTCATACTCTTGCTCTATCGCCTGCGGTTTCCTTTCCTCTATTTCCCTATTGATTGTCTTTTCTAACTCCTGCACAAGTTGTCGCAACCACTGCACCTCATTCTCCTTCCCTTCCCCCTCCATCTGCTCCGCAACGATCTGGCACACCTGGAGAAACGCTCCATCAACCAACTGGGCGTTCTCCGTGAGTATCCGTCCCTCTTCCCCATTGGGACAGGTGAGCAGTTGTTGAATTAGGTCGAGATAGGCGGCGATGCGTTGTTCATCCATGACGTTGCACCAGGGGATAGCACTGTGATTATTTTACCCCATGCCCACCCCTGTGCCCTGTGCGGAGATTAGAAACCGGGTTTCTGGAGCCACTCATTTAGGCGATCGCCTCCGATGCTCCTAGATCTAAATGATACAATTGTTGCAGGGTATCAATGAGTTGGCGATCGCCAGCCCGATACTACCAATATCCAAGAATAAGATAGCTTACAATCGCAATTAAACCCAGATCGCCTACAGAGCTAAACCCTTATCATGATCCCACAAACTACTCAACCTCAACCCATCGAAACGCGAGTCACAAATCTGGAGATCGAACTCACTCAAATCAAACAAATTTTAGCCACTGTCCCCTCTGCACAACAACCTTGGTGGGAACGCATTGCCGGAAGTCATGCCGACGATCCTACATTTGAAACTGTGATTCAACTCGGACAAGAATGGCGCAAAACTGCCCAATAAAGTGAGCAAAATCTGATGTATATTTTGGATACCGAAACCCTAAATAATTTTAAATTTTTAGTTGATATCACCTCTGCTCTAAATCAGTAATCACTTTCTCCAGATACCATTCTTGTGCCATTCCAGGATAATCTTGCTTCGCTTGATCAATCAGTCGTTGGGCAATTTCCCAATGACCTCCCACTAGACGCAATAACCGTTGACGTAGCAAAGATTCGAGTTGAATCGTGTTGGTTTGGGGAACAGCTTTTTGTAGTTTCTTCAATTGGGATAGGGACTGATCGTACTCTGACCATTTTTCTTGTTCGCAAAACTTACTAGCTGCCCGTTGATAGTCCGCAATAGCTTCACCCATTTCTTCTAAGCAAGCATGGGCAAGTCCTCGACTATAATAGGCTGTGCCATTATTAGGATCGAGATTGAGGGCGGCGCTATAGTCTTGGATAGCTTGAGCGTAATGACTGGTTAAGCGATACGCATCTCCTCTGGCGATGTAAATCAGGGGATCGTTACTCTCAGTACTCAACGCTTGATTAAAGTCTTCAATTGCGCCTAAATGATCGCCAATTTGGGCACGGGCTTTGCCTCGGTTGCGATAAATAATCGGGTCTTTAAAGTTAAGCGAAAGAGCGCGGTTAAAGTCAGAGATGGCGCTTTGATAATTGCCCAGTTGACAATAGATAATTCCTCGACAACCGTAGGCACGAGCGTCATTGGGATCGGTTTTTAAGATCCAATTCAATTCTTCTCTAGCTTCTTGGGGTTTTCCCTGTTGCGCTTTGTCAATGAGGTTTTGATAAAAGTCAGATTGGGTGACTAAAGGTAGGGATGGAGAGGTTAGTTGGGGGGTAGCTTCTTTGGGTTTAATTTGTTGAATCAGGGCTAAACAACGACTGGCGTTATCTTTGTCTTTTTGGTCTAAATAAAGGTGGGCAGCTTGTTTAAAGTTAGCGATCGCACTTTGCAGATTGCCCCGTTTGCGCTCAACAGTCCCCCGCAGTTGATACGCAGCAGCGAAATCAGGTTTGAGCTGAATCACCCAATTGATGTCTTCCAGGGTTCCAGGGAGGTTTTTGAGGCTAATGCGGGCAAGGGCGCGGGCATAGTACGCTTGACTATGGTAGCGATCGCGCTCTAGAGCTTGGCTATAATCGGAGATAGCTGGGTAGATTTGGCCAGAGTCAAAGTAGGCTAAACCCCTTTGATAGTAAGGATCTGCCCAATCTGGATTCAGGGTAATGGCTTCATTGAAAAGGGCGATCGCTCCCTCAAAATCCTGTTGATTTGCCTTTTCTATCCCCTCTTGATATAACTGCTGTTCAATCACAATATCTTTTGTAAAATAACTAAAAATAAAACCATATCGATGGGACTTAGACCCAATTAGATATGAATATTTTAACCATTAAATAGTAAAAATGCCAAATCAAAAACTAGAAATCATGACATTGCCAAACGAAAGTCCAACTCAGACCAAACCCCACTTATCTCTTGACCAGATTTATCAGCGTCTCAATACCACACCAGAGTATATAGCTGCATTCTGCAAAAAGTGGCAGCTTGTCGAATTTGCCCTGTTTGGCTCAATTTTGCGAGACGATTTCCGGGAAACTGGCAGCGATCCGAGCGATGTTGATGTATTATTTACTTATGGAGAAACTGCTCGTCAAAATCTCCTTTTGCTCGTCCGGATGAAATATGAGTTAGAAGATTTATTTCATCGTCCAGTTGATTTGGTTTGTAAAACCGCTCTTTTAGACGATCCTAATTATATTCGTGTTGGTAACATTTTACATTCTTTCCAGGTAATTTATGCAACGAGATAAAGAGTACATTTTAGATATACTCGAAGCTGCTCGCAAGATTTGTCGTTATACAGATGGAGTGACCTTTAACGAGTTTTCCACCAATGAAGAAAAGCAAGATGCGGTAATTCGTCGTATTACTATTATTGGTGAAGCAACTAAGCGCTTATCGGCTGAGTTTAAACAAAATCATCCACAAATTGAATGGCAAGAAGTGGCCGGTATGCGCGATGTCGTTGTTCATGATTACAATAGAGTTAATGTCCGCATGGTTTGGGATGTAGTACAACAGGATATCCCACAATTGATAAGCGTTTTAACATCACCCGAAGAGTAGGGATCGTAGTAGCTTGGCAACCTACACTCTTTCCCCCTTCTCCTGTGGGAGAAGGGGGTAGGGGGATGAGGGCAACGATCTCTCACCTAACCTTTCAAACCACTCCCCGCATCCGTAGACATAATATATCGTTGCACAAACATAAACAGCACTAAAATCGGTAAAATCGAAATCATCGATCCTGCCGCAATTAAACGCCAATCTAAAGAAAATGTTCCTGCTAACCGTTGAACCCCTAACGGAAGCGTAAACATTTCCGGTTGATCTAAAATAATCAGCGGCCATAAAAAGTCACTCCACGCTCCAATAAACACAAAAATTGCTAGAGTCACCAATGCTGGGCGAATGGCTGGTAACATGACACACCACCAAATTTCCCATTCGGAACAGCCATCCATACGGGCTGCTTCTTCTAGTTCTTTCGGTACACCTTGAAACGCTTGCCGTAATAAGAAAATCCCGAATGCAGAAGCCAATGACGGCAACATTACGCCTAAATATGTGTTTCTCAATCCCAATTGTACCATTAAAATATAGAGAGGAATCATTACAATTTGAAAGGGGATTAAAATCGTGGCCACAATCAGGCTAAAAATCAGTTGCCGTCCCTGAAAATTGAGTCTTGCTAAGGGATAAGCTGCCAGGGAACAAAAAAGTAAATTCAGTGCCACTGTCAAAGCAGAAATCCAGAAACTATTGAATAAGTAGCGGTCAAAGGGGTTCGTTTTCCAGACCTCAATAAAATTGCTCAGTGTTGGCTGTTCTGGAATCAGTTGGGGCGGGAATTGAAAAATATTTTCACCGGCTGATTTTAGAGATGTACTGGCTAACCACAGTAGCGGTAAGAGCATCATAAATGCTATAATAATCAATATCGTATAGATTCCTAGAGTGGGCCAGAATTTGGTCTTATGCATAGGAGTTAGGAGACAATAAAAGGGGGTTAAAATTTGGCACGAGTGCGTGTGCGTCAGCATGTTAATCCATTAAGCCGCAAATTTCAAGAGCCGGTAGGGATTCCCAATTGGTCAGAAATTTATCCCCATTTACAGCATCCTCTCCATCTCGATATTGGTTGTGGACGGGGGCGCTTTTTGTGGGAAATAGCGCAACAAAGAGGGGACTGGAACTTCCTAGGGCTAGAAATTCGGGAACCTCTAGTGACAGAAGCGAATGAATGGCGCGATCGCCAGAATTTAACGAATCTCCATTATCTTTTTTGTAATGTTAATATATCCCTAAAAGATATCCTCACGTCTCTACCCGAAAATACTCTACATTATGTGAGCATCCAATTCCCCGATCCTTGGTTTAAACATCGACATCAAAAACGGCGCGTGGTTCAGGATGAAGTGGTCGATATTCTGTCTCAGTTTATGAGTTCTGGGGGTCAGGTTCTCCTGCAATCTGATGTGGAAGATGTGGCATTACAGATGCGAAGTTTATTCGATAGGCACGCTGACTTTAGCTGTTCCCATGACTGGTTAGAGGAGAATCCTTTACCCGTACAAACGGAGCGAGAAATTGCAACCTATGCCAAAGGTGAGCGGGTTTATCGGGTGATGTTTGAACGGTTGTGAGGAGTAAGAAACCGGGTTTCTGGCTCCCAGCATTTCCTAAGTTTATTATGACCAATCAGAACAACTCAGAGTTCCTCTGTGAAAATCCAGAGCGCTTACAGCAGTATTTACAAGAAATTCCCAAACTACCTGGGGTTTACTTAATGAAAGATGCGGGGAACTCGATTTTATATATCGGTAAATCGAAACAATTAAGAACCCGCGTTCGCTCCTACTTTCGCGATTTTACCAGCCATAATGCTCGCATTGCCTTAATGGTACGGAAAGTCAGTGATATTGAATGGATTATTACGGATACAGAAGCGGAAGCGCTGGCTCTAGAATCGACGCTGATTAAGCGTCATCAACCGCGATTTAATGTCCTACTTAAGGATGATAAAAAGTATCCCTATGTCTGTATTACTTGGTCGGATAACTATCCCCATATTTTTATTACCCGCAAGCGCAAACCCAGAAACCCGAAAGATAAATACTATGGCCCCTATGTGGACGGGGGACAATTGCGGCAAACATTGGATTTGATTAAGCGAATTTTTCCCCAACGCCAGCGACCGAAACCGCTATATAAAGACCGCACTTGCCTTAATTATGATATTGGGCGCTGTCCGGGAGTTTGTCAACAGTTGGTTGAGGTGGAGGATTATCGGCAAATGATGCAAAAAATTGCCATGATCTTTCAAGGGAGAACGGCTGAGTTGGTGGAGGAATTGAGGCAGCAAATGCAGGAAGCGTCAGAGGCTCTCAATTTTGAATTGGCGGCTCAATTGCGAGATCAAATTCAAGGGTTGCAAGCATTAAATGCGAGTCAAAAGGTCGATTTATCGGACGATCGCGTTTCACGGGATGCGATCGCCCTGGAACAGGACGCAGAACGCTGCTGTATTCAGTTGTTCCAAATTCGTGCAGGTAAATTGGTGGGTCGGTTGGGGTTCTTTGCTCAATCTGGGGAACCAGGGTCAATTTTACAACGGGTTTTAGAGGAGCATTATCAAAGTGCTGAACCCCTGGAAATTCCGACGGAAATTTTAGTGCAACACCCTTTACAAGATGCCGAGTTTCTGCTAGAATTTCTGCACAATCACAAAGGCAAGAAAGTTACGATTCATGTTCCGCAACGGCAAAGTAAGGCAGAACTCATTGATTTAGTTTATCGCAATGCCCAAGCCGAGCTAAAACGAATGCAAAAATTTGGCGATCGCGCCCAACAAAGTCTCACTGATTTAGCCGCCATCCTCAACTTACCCGAACTTCCCCGACGCATTGAAGGTTACGATATTTCCCATCTGCAAGGGTCAAACGCGGTGGGGTCTCAGGTGGTCTTTATTAATGGAATGCCAGCGAAACAATATTATCGCCATTATAAGATCAAAAATCCAGCAGTCCAACCCGGTCATTCTGATGATTTTGCCTCCCTTGCAGAAGTCATTAACCGTCGATTTCGCCCCTTTCTGGACAATGCCCAACTTCCCCGTCAAGGAAACCCAGATTTTCCCGACTTACTGCTCATTGATGGAGGAAAAGGTCAGTTATCTGCGGTGGTTGCTGTCCTCTCTAAGTTAGAACTGTTACCGGATTTGCGAGTGATTAGTTTAGCCAAACAGGAGGAAGAACTGTTTCAACCGGGCGATTCTGCTCCTCTTCCTACCGATCGCGATCAACCCGGTGTGCAGTTACTGCGTCGGGTTCGAGATGAATCCCATCGCTTTGCCGTAAGCTTCCATCGTCAACAACGGGGCGATCGCCTCCTCAGTTCCCGCTTAGATGGAATTCCTGGATTAGGCTATGAGCGACAGAAGCAATTATACAAACATTTTCCGTCTTTAGATGCGATCGCCCAAGCCAGCACCAAAAAACTCCAACAAGTCCCCGGAATCGGCCCTAATTTAGCACAGAATATTTACGATTATTTTCACAAACAATAGAGGCAATATCGCACTTCGCGCTGTAGTAGGAGAATGGAGGGAGTACACAACAGACTCAATCTAGCTATTCCCTATTCCCTCGCACTTATAACACCCGAATAACACTCGGCACAGTGTCGATCTCCTCCAAATCTTCGACTTCTGCTAAGGCTTCTCTAAAATTGCCTTCACGGGTTTCATGAGTCACAATCACAATTTCCGCTAAATCTTCCCTGAATCCAATTTGTACCACAGACTCTAAACTCACCCCATGCTCGCCGAAAATCATGCCCAGATGACCAATAACTTTGGGACGATCTTTGGCAATTAAGCGGATATAAAAGCGACTCTCTAATTCCTCAACTGGAGTGAGGGTGCAATAGTGCTGATGGGTGCAACTGAGGAGGGGATGGGGGATGGGTTCGGTTTCCGTTTTCAGGATAGCCGCAATATTAATGATATCGGATGTAACCGCACTAGCCGTTGGCCCTGCTCCTGCCCCTTGGCCGTAGAACATCACCGGCCCGATGGGGTCTCCTTCAACTAAAATGGCGTTAAATACGCCATTGATACTGGCAAGGGGATGGCTCAAGGGCACGAGGGTGGGATGGACACGAATTTGGAGATGATCGATCGCATCTGGGGACGGATCTCGACGAGCGATCGCCAAAAGTTTAATCCGAAATCCCAGTTTTTGAGCATAACTAATATCGGCTGCACTAATAGAACGAATGCCTTCACAATGCACTTCCTCCCGTTTCACTCGCCCGCCAAAGGCTAGAGCCGCTAAAATGGCAATCTTATCCGCCGCATCCCAACCATCCACATCCGCCGTGGGATCGGCTTCCGCATAGCCTAAACTCTGGGCATCCGCCAGAACATCTCCAAAGTCCGAGCCTTCCTGTTGCATCCGGGACAAAATATAATTAGTCGTGCCATTAATGATACCAATTACGGATTGAATTCGGTTCACGCCCAAGGCTTGCTTCAGGGGATTAATCACCGGAATCCCGCCGCCCACAGCCGCTTCCAGCATCACGTAAACGCCCGCAGCATTCGCTGCATCATAAATTTCATCACCATATCGGGAAATCACGGCTTTATTAGCAGTCACCACATGCTTTCCATGGGCGATCGCCTGAAGAATGAGCGATCGCGCCGGTTCTAAACCGCCGATTAATTCCACCACAATATCCACTGCTTCATCAGAGACAATGGCTTCGAGATCGGTGGTGAGCAACTCATCTGGCAGTTTCACCGCTCTAGGTTTATTCAGATCTCGAACACCAACCCGATACAGGTTTAGGTCACCTAAGAGGGGATGCCGTCCTTCCGGGTTCAGTAAAATATCAACCGTTCCTGCTCCTACGGTTCCTAAGCCTAGCAAGCCAATGTTATATGCCACAGTACCAATCTTGAAAACAATGGATTATTTTTTAAAGCTTATCATCAAAACCCAATGGGTACACCGCGATCTGTGAATTTTACCTCCTCGATATTCCATCTAGAAGATTGGGTTAAAGTTTCCTTTAAACTGCCCAATAGAGCCATTCTTTCGCAAGTGGAGAGGGAGACAAACAAACGCCCAGATTGGGGAGAGAGACGAAAATCAATGGTAAGGCTATTATCTGTTGGGTTGGGTTGCAAGCGATAACCGGCGATCGTAAAATCGGCTGTTGTTCCCTCTTCGATCGCGTTATGGATGGTTGCTTGCAGAGCATTTTGCTCAGGGACTTGGATCGACTTCTCTACAAACGATTCACAGAAGGGATCGAGCTGGTATACCGTCATCTCGATCATCTCCACCGCAGGAGTCGGTTCAAGCCTTTGGGCAATTTTGGGGACTGGTGCAGGGGTAGGTGTGAGTTCCGTGGAATGGCTGGAGGTGCATCCAGTCACAATGAGAGCGATCGCCAGACTCAGGGGAGCGATCGATCCTTGACGGTTCAAGAGAAGGAGCATAATACGTAAGAAGTCATGAATAAGTTCGAGTACCTCTTCATCTCATTCATAGAAACCTGCATTTGATCCGCCGAATTTCCTGTAGAGTAGCTATGGCCATTTACCTATTACCTAATCATGACCTTTAACCACCCTCATATCCTCTCGCTAGCTGACTTCACCCCAGACGATTACAATGCCGTTTTACAAACAGCCGCCAGTTTTTCTGATGTCCTTTCTCGACCAACGAAAAAAGCGAAAAAACTCCCCACCCTCCAGGGACGAGTGGTAACCAACCTCTTCTTTGAACCGTCCACCCGCACCCGCAGCAGTTTTGAGCTAGCCGCCAAACGCTTATCGGCTGATACCCTCAATTTTGCTCCTGGTTCCTCTTCCCTCTCCAAAGGAGAAACCATTCTCGATACAGCTAAAACCTATTTAGCCATGGGAACGGATATTATGGTCATTCGCCATAAAGAAGCAGGGGTTCCCCAGGCGATCGCCGCTGAACTCGATCGCCTCAATACCCATGTTGGCGTTCTCAATGCCGGAGATGGTCAACACGAACATCCCTCCCAAGCCTTACTCGATCTCTTTACCCTTTGCTTCTTACTCGATCCCCAATCTCCCCGTTTAGAGTTACTCTCCGGTAAAAAAATTGCCATTGTTGGAGATATTGTTCACTCTCGGGTCGCTCGTTCCAATCTCTGGAGTTTAACCGCCACTGACTGTGAAGTTCACTTAGCCGCTCCGCCAACGTTATTACCCCAATTCTTTGCCCAATATACTTCTGGTCAGTTCCAAGAGCGCCCTGGAAAAGTCTTTGTCCATTGGTCAGTCGAACCCGCCCTCCAGGATGCTGATTTTGTTATGACCTTGCGCCTGCAAAAAGAGCGCATGACTCAACATTTACTGCCCAGTGCCCGGGAATACCATCATCGCTTTGGCATTACCCGCGATCGGCTCGAACTTTGTAAACCAGGTGTAAAAGTTCTCCATCCGGGCCCTGTGAATCGAGGGGTTGAAATCAGCTCCGATCTCATGGACGATCCCCAATTTAGTCTGATTTCCCAACAGGTTAGCAGTGGAGTATCCGTGAGAATGGCCCTACTCTATTTAATGGGAGGTGGGAAGTAGCGATCAACCGGTCAACGATAAGTCTCAATTGACTACTAATAACATTCAAGAAATATGTATCCTAGTGGTAGAGTCAACTGAGGCAAGTTTTAGGCAAACGCTCTACTGTCTGCTTTGGTTCAGAGAATTTTGTGGCTAATTTCACGAAGGAATGGGAATTGCAGCCAACGATAGAATGAGGATTTCAGCTTATATAAAACTGACATTACCTAGGATTATTTCAGACGGAGAGAGAGGGATTTGAACCGTAAGAGCTAGAAAAGCCAACGTTACTTAAAAAGCTCTATCCCTTGCCTAGCAGGACTTAAACAAATATCAACGCCAAAGCCAGCCTAAAGTTGCTTGGTAAGCGGTAAATACGTCCCGATTTTTCTCAAGCCAATGAAACGAAAAGACATTGCTGCACTCTCATGCTGACAAAGCTTCTGTAAATGTGTTTAATGGTCGATTGGCCCATTGCCTTCGTAGCCCACCTGTTAGCTTATGGTAAAGGATAAAAGTATAGGCACAAAATACTAAGATAAAATGGCGAAGTAAGCTTTTTT